>NZ_JBIVTF010000006.1:240880-242006 GCF_044756605.1 Paenarthrobacter sp. NPDC091711 | reverse complement strand
CCAGACCACTGGGTTGATAGGCCGGATGTGGAAGCGAGGACTAAAGACTCGTGAAGCTGACCGGTACTAATAGGCCAACAACTTACACCACACAACACACTGCACGCGTCCACTATGTGGTTCCCGAACAACAACCAAAACTTGTTCCAGGAACCAACACAACAAAATAACAACACCACAGTTGTAACCCACAGATTTCCCACCCCCACAGGGGTCGGGTAACAGAGTTACGGCGGTCATAGCGTGGGGGAAACGCCCGGTCCCATTCCGAACCCGGAAGCTAAGACCCACAGCGCCGATGGTACTGCACCCGGGAGGGTGTGGGAGAGTAGGACACCGCCGGACAACCATTAACGGGGAGCCCCGACCAACACAGGTCGGGGCTCCCCGCATTTAACAACCCAAAAGACACAGCTCTCTGCCTGGGGGCGGCGGCTCCCCTGACGGATGAGCGCGGGTGGTGCGAGATAGCTGGGAAGCACCGCGCTTGTGAGACTTGCCACGGGACACCCCAAAGCGGTCCTCAGCGTTCTGTCGCTGCGGCGGGGTCGAATAGAATTGAATCAGATATACGAGTCGGCAGCTGCGTGCTGCTGGCGGCGTGACAACGAAATAAGGGTTATGAGCGACTACGCACGCGCCAGTGGTCGGCTCGCAACAGGAGGAATCCACCATGGCTGAGCACAACGGCGGCAATCGCGGCGGTAATCGCGGAAACTTCGGCGGGAACCGGGACGACCGCGGTTCGTACCGCCCTAACAACAACTCCGGAGGGGACCCTCGTGGGTTCCGTTCGAGGGAAAATCGGGACGGTAATGATCGTCCGGCTCGTGATGGCGAGCGTCGTCCCTTTAACAATGACCGTGGCGATCGGCCTGCCCGTGATGGTGAACGTCGCTCCTTCGGTGGCGACCGCGACCGCAAGCCTTTCGGCGATCGTAATGATCGTCCCGCCCGTGATGGTGAACGTCGCTCCTTCGGTGGCGACCGCGACCGCAAGCCTTTCGGCGATCGTAATGATCGTCCCACCCGTGATGGTGAACGTCGCTCCTTCGGTGGCGACCGCGACCGCAAGCCTTTCGGCGACCGCAGCGATCGTCCGGCCCGTGATGGCGAACGTCGTCCG
>NZ_JBIVTF010000006.1:0-240781 GCF_044756605.1 Paenarthrobacter sp. NPDC091711 | reverse complement strand
GTTCAACAATGACCGTGGCGACCGTAAGCCCTTCGGTGACCGGCCCGAGCGTGGACCGCGGAACTTTGATGGCCCCCGCCGCGACAACGATGACCGTCGCTCATTCGGTGGCGACCGCAAGCCCTTCGGCGATCGCGGCGATCGTCCGGCCCGTGATGGTGAGCGTCGTCCGTTCAACAATGACCGTGGCGACCGTAAGCCCTTCGGTGACCGGCCCGAGCGTGGACCGCGGAACTTTGATGGCCCCCGCCGCGACAACGATGACCGCCGCTCATTCGGTGGCGACCGCGACCGCAAGCCTTTCGGCGACAGGCCCGAACGCGGCGGCGAGCGTCGTTCCTTTGGTGGCGACCGCAACGAACGCGGTGGCTCATGGGAAGAGCGTCCTGCACGGGTTCCTAACGCCAAAGACATCCGTAGCGCCAACCGTCCTGACCGTGAGCGTTCCCCCGAAATTGATGAGGACGTCACGGGCAAGGAACTCGACCGCGCTACAGGCCACCAGATCAAGACCCTCGAGGAGCAGAGCGCAGGGTGGGTTGCCAAGCACCTGGTGATGGCTGGGCGTCTGATCGACATTGAGCCCGAACTCGCCTTCCAGCATGCCCTTGCTGCAAGCCGCCGCGGTGGACGCCTCTCGGTAGTACGCGAAGCGGTAGGCCTGACCGCCTACGCCGCCGGCCACTACGGCGAAGCGCTGCGTGAATTCCGTACGTACCGCCGCATCAGTGGGTCCAACGTTCACTTGCCGGTGATGGCCGACTGCGAGCGTGGCCTTGGCCGCGCTGACCGTGCCCTGGACATGGTCCGCTCTCCCGAAGCCCAGGATCTTGACGCTCCGGGCAAGGTTGAGCTCGCCATTGTTGCCTCCGGCGCACGTGCAGACCTCAATCAGCTGGATGCTGCTGTCAGCGAACTCGAGATCCCACAGCTGGACATCAACCGGGCCTTCTCTTACAGCCCGCGCCTCTTCCGCGCATACGCTGAAGCGCTGGCTGCGGTGGGTCGTACTGAGGAAGCCGATAAGTGGGCCCGCCAGGCGCTCGTTGCTGAGAGCGCCTTGGGTGTTGGCGACTTCGCTGAGCCCGAAATTCTTGACCTTGGCTGGGACGAGCAGGAAGAAGCAGCCGCGCGGAAGCCGCGCTTCGAGAAGCCGGCGCGGGACGCCGACGTCGTGAAGCCGGAAACGGAAACGGTCATTGTTGAGGCTGCAGCCGCCGACGTCGAGCACGATGAGGTTGAGCTTGATGATGCGGAATCGGACTATTTTGACTCCGATGACGCAGAATCAGACATCGATTCAGCTGAAGACGAGGTAGAGGCAAAAGACGAAGATACCGAGAACGAGGGTTCCGACTCCCAGCATGGCTGATTCACTGATCTCCTCCTTTGATGCTGTCCTTTCGGACCTGGACGGTGTGGTCTATGCAGGACCACATGCCATCCCCGGTGCCGTGGAGGCGTTGCGGCGTCTCGAAACCGTGGACGTGGGCCTGGGGTATGTGACTAATAACGCTTCCCGCACCCCGGCCCAGGTCGCGGCGCATTTGCGTGAGCTGGGTGCCCCGGCGGAGGACCATCAAGTGGTCAGTTCCTCCCAGGCAGCAGGGGAGCTTTTGGCTTCCATGCTGCCTGCGGGGGCGCATGTGCTCATTACTGGCAGTGCGGCATTGGCCCATGAGATCGAGTTGGTGGGGCTTAAGCCGGTGCACAGCGCCGCAGAATCCCCGGTGGCCGTTGTCCAAGGGTTTAACCCGGAGATCGGTTGGAAGGATCTGGCGGAGGCATCCTATGTTGTGGCTGGGGGAGCCATGTGGTTTGCCACCAACACGGACATGTCCATTCCGCAGGCCCGCGGGATGGCACCGGGGAATGGAACTCTGGTTGCCGCTGTGGCGGCGGCCACGGGTAAGAAGCCCCTGGTGGCCGGCAAGCCCGAAGCGCCTCTCTTCCACGCAGCGGCGAAACGGTTGAACGCCCGCCACCCGCTGGTGGTGGGGGACCGTTTGGACACCGATATTCTGGGTGGCAACCGTGCAGGATTTGCGACGGCGGCCGTCCTCACCGGGGTGGACACCACCCACACCATCCTTGCGGCGCGGACTGACGAACGTCCGGATTTCCTTTTGGCTGACCTGGAGGGTCTTTACGCGCCGTACCCGGAGGTGACCAGCGACGGCGATACGTTCCGTTGCGGTGCGGCTTCAGCAGTTGCCGGAAACGGAACGGTGACCGTCACGGGAGACGAGGACGACCTCGACGCCTGGCGTGCGGCCTGTGGCGCGTGGTGGGCTGCGGTTCCCGACACGGACGTGGCACATGCGCCGCAGCTGGAATGGCGAAATCACTAGACTGGTGCGATGACCGAGCCCCAACATTCCGAGCCCTCACCTCCTGAGGTGGAAGCTGAACGTCCTGCAGTGCAGTGGCCTGAGGTGCCGGTTCCCACGGGAGATCCTCTGGTGGACAGGGCCCTTAGCCTGCTGGATGGCGTCGTCGGATCTCCCGTGCCAGACCACGGGGAGCTGTACACCGGCGTCCATGATGGGCTCTTGGAAGCTTTGGACGCGGAACCCGGACTTCCGGCACCACCTCAAAGCAGCCCGCGCCCGGAAGGCGACAGTTAACGAATGCCAAGACTTGATCAGGAACTCGTCACCCGTGGGCTGGCGAGGTCGCGTACGCATGCCGCCAAACTCATCAGTGATGGCAAGGTCAGCTCGAACGGGCACGTCCTCGTCAAAGCCGCCCACCAGGTGGATGCTGAGACGAGGCTGGATGTCGAGTCCCATCTGGAAGACATTTACGTCAGCCGTGCCGGGCATAAGCTGGCCGGCGCGCTAAAGGCTTTCCCCGCCGTCGTGGTTTCCGGAAAGCGGTGTCTGGACGCAGGCGCCTCCACCGGCGGTTTCACTGATGTCCTGTTGCGACAGGGCGCCGCCCAGGTAGTGGCGGTGGATGTGGGGCATGGCCAACTGGTGGCCCACCTTCGGGATGATCCCAAGGTGGAGGTCCACGAAGGCCTCAACGTCAGGTATATGACTCCGGAGCAGATCGGCGGCCCGGCCACGTTGACGGTGGCTGACTTGTCCTTCATTTCCTTGACGCTGGTCCTGTGGCCGCTCGCGCAGTGCACCGAGCCGGGCGGCGATATGGTCCTCATGGTTAAACCACAATTTGAGGTTGGCAAGGAACGCTTGAGCCGAACCGGTGTGGTGTCCTCGGAGAATGAACGACGCCGGGCGGTGTCCCAGGTGGCCCGGGCGGCAGTGGATGCCGGCCTTGAACTTCAGGACCTGGCAGCCAGCCCGCTTCCGGGCCAGGACGGAAATGTTGAATACTTCCTGTGGATGAAGCGCAGGATGTCCACGGTGTTGCCTAAGATCGAAGAGCGGGACGAGGACGTTGCTGCGTTGATCAAGAAACTCTGGCCGAACCACTAGAAAGCAGATCCGATGAGCAGGCGTGTACTTGTCCTTGCCCACACAGGGCGGGAGGAATCGCTCCGCGCAGCGTGGGATGCATGTACGCAACTGCATGCCTCCGGTCTGGTTCCTGTGCTGCAGAAATCCGAACTCGCGGATATCGAACGTTTTTTCGGTGCCCTTGATACGCCCATCGAGATCCTCAATGATCACGTCAATCTGGAGGACGTGGAGTTGGTGATGGTCCTGGGCGGCGATGGCACCATCCTTCGCGCTGCTGAACTGGTCCGTGAGGTGGACGTCCCCCTGCTGGGTGTCAACCTGGGCCACGTGGGATTCCTTGCGGAAAGTGAACGCGCGGATCTGGCCCAGACAGTGGAATGGATAGCCAGCCGCCAGTACACGGTGGAAGAGCGCATGACCATCGATGTCCAGGTGTGGGTCAAAGGCCAGAAGATTTGGCACACGTGGGCTTTGAACGAGGCTGCCATTGAGAAGGCCAACCGGGAACGCATGTTGGAGGTTGTCACAGAGGTGGATGAGCGTCCGCTGACGTCGTTCGGCTGTGATGGTGTTGTTCTTGCTACGCCCACGGGTTCCACTGCCTACGCTTTCTCCTCGGGAGGTCCCGTGGTGTGGCCCGAGGTTGAAGCTTTGGTCATTGTTCCCATCAGTGCACATGCGCTTTTTGCCAAGCCCTTGGTGGTGTCCCCGCGGTCCAAGCTGGCCGTGGAAATCATGAACCGGACCGACGCTTTGGGGGTCCTCTGGTGCGATGGCCGCCGTTCGGTGGATCTGCCGCCTGGAGCGCGCGTTGAAGTAACGCGGTCTGCCACCCCGGTACGGCTGGCCAGGACGCACAAGACTCCGTTCTCGGCCCGCCTGGTCCGCAAGTTCCAGCTTCCTATCCATGGCTGGCGCGGCCCGGCCCCTCGGAGCGGTGAAGTCCACACCGGTCCCATCCCTGTCATCCGGACCCTGTCACCGGCTCCGTTGCCCAGTCCCCGGGACTCCGATGCGTCCCAGGACTTGGGGTACGGTGAGCCATCAGACCCCACGAATGCGAAGTGAACCATGCTCGAAGAACTCCGAATCCGTGACCTCGGCGTCATCACCGATGCCGCCCTCCCGCTAGGCCCGGGCCTCAGCGTCGTCACCGGCGAAACCGGTGCGGGCAAGACCATGGTGGTGACCGCCGTCGGACTTCTTCTTGGCGCCCGTTCGGACGCCGGTGCCGTTCGTAGCGGAGCCAAATCCGCGTCGGCCGAAGCTGTGTTGAAGCTTGATCCCTCGCACAGTGCTGTTGAACGCGCCAAGGAGGCCGGCGGCGAGGCGGAAGAGTTCGACGGCGTTGCTGAACTCCTGCTGGCCCGGACCGTGGGTGCCGACGGGCGCAGCCGTGCCTACGTTGGCGGGCGCGCGGCACCGGTGGGTGTGTTGGCTGAGTTGGGTGAAAGCCTGGTGGTGGTCCATGGCCAGTCGGACCAGATCCGGCTCAAAAGCGCCACCGCGCAGCGGCACGCCTTGGACAGGTTCGCCGGCACACCTTTGGCCAAGACGCTGGGGGAGTACCAGGAGCTGTTCAACCACTGGAAGGCTATCCAGTCCGAACTTGAGACGCTGCGCCGCGAAGCCCGCGAGCGTTTGCGGGAGGCTGAGTCCTTGGACGTTGCCCTCAAGGAAATTGATGAAGTGGATCCCCAGCCGGGTGAGGACGAGACGCTCAAGGCAGAGGCTGTAAAGCTGGCAAACGTGGAAGAGCTGCGTTTGGCGGCAGCTGCTGCCCACGAGTCGCTCATTGCCGAAGAGTTCGGAGACGCCGGCGATGCCACCACCATGGTGGATGCCGCTAAACGGACGCTGGAGCACGTGGCGGAACATGACGAGGAACTTGGTTCCGCGGCAAAACGGCTGGCCGAGGTGGGCTTCCTCCTCAATGACATCGCCGCCGAGTTGTCCAGCTACCAGGCTGCGCTGGACACGGAAGGCCCTGAGCGGCTCTCCGAAATCGAGGATCGCCGGGCTGCCCTGGCCAAACTGATCCGCAAATACGCGCCGAGTATTGATGAAGTGCTGGAGTGGGCTGCTACGGCGAGGACCCGCTTGGACGAGTTGCAGGACGATTCAAGCCGCATTGAGTCCTTGGACGCCGAGGTGGTTTCCGCGGAGGCGGCCCTGCGCAAGCTGGCTTCGACCATCACCAAGGCCCGCCTCAAAGCTGCCAAGGACTTGTCATCCCGGGTCAGCGCCGAGCTGAAGGCCTTGGCCATGGCTGATGCCACCTTGATCATCGAGGTGGATGGCAGCGGCGCATTGGGCCCTTGGGGCACCGATGAGATCGCTTTCCTCCTCCAGCCCCACTCCGGAGCTCCGGCCAGACCCCTGGGCAAGGGAGCCTCCGGCGGTGAACTGTCCAGGGTCATGCTGGCGATCGAGGTGGTGCTTGCCGCCGTAGATCCTGTCCCGACGTTTGTCTTCGATGAAGTGGACGCCGGCGTGGGTGGGCGCGCCGCCGTGGAAATCGGACGCAGGCTGGCCATGCTTGCCCGGCACGTCCAGGTCCTGGTGGTGACGCACCTGCCACAGGTGGCAGCGTTCGCCGATCAACACATCCGCGTGACCAAAACGTCCGTGCGCGGCGCTGATGGGAAGACCACCACCGGCTTCACTTCCAGCGATGTGCAGTTGCTCAGCGATGATGAGCGCGTCAAGGAGCTTGCCCGCATGCTGGCCGGCCAAGAGGATTCCGAGAGCGCACAGGCGCATGCCCAGGAATTGCTGGATGACGCGAAGCTCTTGCCGCAGCGTGCCTAGCGTTTTGGGCGTAGCGGGCGTAGCGGGCGTTTCGGACGCTGCGGCTGCGAAGTGCGAGCACCATCACATCGGTGCACTTAATCCGCCCGGGTCTTGCCTGGAATGCGGTGGTGAGCAACTATTGACCATTTGGGGAATCCGAACAGACGCTTGGAAGGCGTAATTGATGATAAGCTCGAATTCCGTGGTGCAGCGATCAAATTCCCGTGTAAATTCCCGGTTCCCGGGCTCGTCCAAGACGACCAAACACATCTTCGTCACCGGTGGTGTGGCGTCCTCGCTCGGTAAGGGTCTGACGGCTTCCAGCCTCGGTCACCTGCTGCGGGCACGTGGTTTGTCTGTAACAATGCAGAAGCTCGATCCCTATCTGAACGTGGATCCGGGCACGATGAACCCCTTCCAGCACGGCGAAGTATTCGTGACGGACGACGGCGCCGAAACCGACCTCGACATCGGACACTACGAGCGCTTCCTCGATGAAAACCTTGAAGGTTCGGCCAACGTCACAACAGGCCAGATCTACTCCACCGTTATCGCCAAGGAACGTCGCGGCGAATACCTCGGAGACACCGTGCAGGTCATTCCGCACATCACCGATGAAATCAAGCGCCGCATGCGCCTGCCTGCCGAAGGCAAGAACGCTCCGGACGTCATCATCACCGAAATCGGTGGCACGGTGGGCGACATCGAGTCGCAGCCGTTCCTGGAGTCGGCCCGCCAGGTCCGCCAGGATGTAGGCCGCAACAACGTCTTCTTCCTGCACGTTTCACTGGTCCCGTACATCGGTCCTTCCCAGGAACTGAAGACCAAGCCCACGCAGCACTCCGTGGCAGCCCTTCGCTCCATCGGCATCCAGCCGGAAGCAATCGTGATCCGTTCGGACCGCGAAGTGCCGGACGCCATGCGGGAGAAGATTGGCCGCATGTGCGACGTCGACATCGACGCCGTGGTCAACGCCGCTGACGCCCCCAGCATCTATGACATCCCCAAAACGCTGCACTCCCAGGGCCTGGATTCCTACATCGTCCGCGCACTGGACCTGCCGTTCAAGGACGTGGACTGGAGCAAGTGGGACAAGCTGCTTGAAGCTGTCCACAACCCCAAGCACGAGGTCGAGATCGCCTTGGTGGGTAAGTACATCGACCTCCCGGATGCTTACCTCTCGGTGACTGAGGCACTCCGTGCCGGTGGTTTTGCCAACGAAGCCAAGGTCAAGATCCGCTGGGTCCCCTCGGATGAATGTGAAACCCTCGCCGGTGCCACCAAGTCCCTGGCCGGCGTGGACGCCATTTGCGTACCGGGTGGCTTCGGTATCCGTGGCCTCGAAGGCAAACTTGGTGCTTTGAAGTTCGCCCGCGAATCCAAGCTCCCTGTCCTTGGCCTGTGCCTGGGTCTGCAGTGCATGGTGATCGAGTACGCCCGCAACGTGGTTGGCCTTGAAGGTGCTTCCTCGAGCGAGTTCGAGCCCGATTCCAAGTACCCGGTCATCGCCACCATGGAAGAGCAGCTGGACATTGTGGACGGCAAGGGCGATCTCGGCGGCACCATGCGCCTGGGCCTGTACGAAGCCAAGCTGGACGAGGGCTCGGTCATTGCCGAGACTTACGGCACCACCACGGTCAGCGAACGCCACCGCCACCGTTACGAGGTCAACAACAAGTACCGCGAGCAGATCGCTGCCAAGGGCCTGGTGTTCTCCGGTACCTCTCCCGATGGCAAGCTCGTTGAATACGTGGAGCTTCCCCGCGAAGTCCACCCGTTCTACGTGGCAACGCAGGCGCACCCGGAGCTCAGCTCCCGCCCGACGCGTCCGCACCCGCTGTTCGCAGGCCTGGTCAAGGCTGCCCTGGAGCGTCGCGAAGGCGTTGCCGTGGACACCAAGGCCGATGCCCGCGCGGTAGCTGCCAAGTAAACGCAAGATCTAACGAAGGACGGCGCGATGCCCGGTATTTCTGAAACCCCCCGCACGTCAAGGCAGGTTTCGGACATGCCGAGCCCGCGCCGTCTTTTGTCTACCAACAAGGTTTACGAAGGCCGCATTTGGGACGTCGTCAGCGACTCCTTCCAGCTCAGCGAAGACACTGACACCCTGGTTCGCGACTACATCGACCATCCCGGTGCAGTGGCGGTTCTTCCCATGAACGTGGACGGCGAGATTCTTCTGCTCAAGCAGTACCGTCATCCCGTTGCCATGGATCTCTGGGAGATCCCGGCGGGCCTGTTGGACGTGGAAGGCGAGGACTTCGTAGTGGGGGCTGCGAGGGAACTCGCTGAAGAAGCGGACCTGAATGCCGCCACCTGGAACGTCCTGGCTGACTTCTTCAACTCTCCGGGCTCCTCCAGTGAGGCCATCCGCATCTATTTGGCGCGCGGTCTCAGCGATGTCCCTGAAGCGGACCGCCACACGCGGACTGACGAGGAAGCGGAGATCGAGCTTCACTGGGTACCCCTGGATGATGCCGTGCGGGCAGTACTTGAGGGCCGGCTGCACAATCCCTCGGCTGTGGTGGGCATCCTGGCCGCCGCAGCTGCGAAGGCTGATGGATTCACCAGCCTGCGGCCCGCCAATGCACCCTGGCCGGCCCACCCGAGCCAGCGCTGAGCATGACCGAAGCCGCCACACGCACGGTCAATGGCATTGACCGCGCCATCACCGACTACCTGCAGCATGTTGGTGTGGAACGTGGCTTGGCTGCCAACACGTTGGCCGCGTACCGCCGTGATCTGGCCCGATACTCAAACTTCCTTGCCGCCCAAGGCGTGGAGCACCCCGGCAACATCACCCGCCATCATGTAACGGCCTTTGTGCAGGCGCTGTCCGACGGATCCGACGGCGCAGCAACACTGGGTGTCCGCTCAGCGGCCCGCACGGTGGTTGCCGTCCGCGGTCTGCATAAGTTTTGGGCTCTGGAAGGAACCACGACGGCGGACCCCGCCAGCGATGTCCACCCGCCAATGCCGGGCAAGAGACTGCCCAAAGCCATCAGCGTGGGCGAAGTGACACGCATCCTGGAAGCTGCGGGCTCAGATACCGCCACAGGCCTTCGAGACCGGGCATTGCTGGAGTTCCTCTACTCCACCGGGGCCCGCATCAGTGAGGCCGTTGGTTTGGACGTGGATGATGTGTCCCTCGAGGACACAGGGGGCGATCCCGCCATCGTGAGGCTGTTCGGTAAAGGGTCCAAGGAGCGTTTGGTGCCGCTTGGCTCATACGGAGCCCGCGCCGTCGGGGCCTATGTTGTTCGTGGCAGGCCGCTCCTGGCGTCCAAAGGCAAAGGCACACCGGCATTGTTCCTCAACGCACGGGGCGGCCGTATCAGCCGGCAAAGCGCCTGGACCATCCTCAAGGCTGCGGCAGAGAAAGCCAATATCACCAAGGACGTTTCGCCGCATACGTTACGTCATTCCTTTGCCACCCACCTTTTGGAAGGCGGCGCTGATGTCAGGGTGGTGCAGGAGTTGCTGGGGCACGCGTCCGTGACCACTACCCAGGTTTACACGCTGGTCACCGCTGACACTTTGCGCGAGGTCTACGCCGCAGCGCACCCGAGGGCTCTCGGCTAGATCGCCCGCGCTCAGTTGGCAGGCGTGCTATCCGAGCACGTTCAGTGTCAGCTCCACGGCATCGACAAACAGGGCCAGCAGGGACGTCCCCAACCCAGCCACCAGCAACAGGCCCGGGTGGGCCAGTCCCACCACCACGCGTTTGAGGCGGGGGCGTCCTTTGAGGAATTTCTTCGGAACGCGTGTCTTGACCGGAACCTGCCGCCAGCCCCTCAGCCGCCGCAGGAACCACGCACAACGGACGATGAATGCCATCCACAGGATGGAGAGCACCAGCGGAACCGCGGCCAGCATGAGGTTGAAACCCAGTGCCGTGACTTCTTTTTCCGAATCACCGATCACTGACTGGACGGTGGTGGAAATTGACGCACTCATCACCACAGAGGCGGCCCACACCATGAAGGCTGCCACCAGCGCCAGGAACCGAACAAAAAAGTGACCAAGAACCGTCGCGTCCACAGCCCTGAGATGGCTTCGCGGCGTGGCATGCAGCACCACCAGTGTTGAAATGAGCGTGGGGAGGGCCGCCACCAGAACCAGCAAATACCAGGTCCATCCGGCCAGGTCCACCACTTCATCCAGGACGATGAGCCCGGCCCACACAACGGTCCAGGCCCAGCCAGCGTAGAGCGGGTGCGCCACAAGCCATCGAGGGAGCCAGACGTCCCGTTCCGCTTTGGTGGTGGCGGGCGTTTCATCGACCGGCTCAGCCACGGTGGATGCAGCTTCCGGAATGTCGTCGACGGCGGCCGCAGTAGCACGCGCGTCACCCCCACCTTCAGTCATGGGCTCACTGTAGCAATGGCAGCCGCGCTGGGGGAGATCAGGTTAAGGTAGGCAGCATGACTGCAGCCCATGTGACTTTATGCTTCCTGCTCCGCGACGGCGCGGAAGGCGAGCAGGTCCTGCTCGGGACCAAGAAGACCGGCTTTGGCCGGGGCAAGGTGGTGGGTGTTGGCGGCCATGTGGAACCGGGGGAGACTGCGCCAGAGGCAGCATGCCGGGAGGTCATGGAGGAAGCCAACGTCCTGGTGCGGACGCAGGACCTGATTCCTGCCGGAACAGTCGACTTCGTGTTTCCGGCCAGGCCGGACTGGGATATGGCCACCACTGTTTTCCTCGCCCGTGCCTGGGAAGGGGAACCATCGGAAAGCGACGAGATCGCGCCGGAGTGGTTCCCTGTGGCACAGCTTCCTGTGGAGCGGATGTGGGCAGATGCCGAACACTGGCTGCCGGCAATGATCTCCGGGCGGCGAATCGCCGTACGGGTGGCCCTGGCGGCAGACAACGAGAATGTGGCTGATGTCCGAACCCTTGAGTGGGTGGACCCCAAGCTGTAGCAGGAGCGAGGAAAGAACGACGCCGGGCCGGTCGCCTTTCGGTGACCGGCCCGGCGTCGTACTTCTCAGTGCTGTACCGGAAGCGTTAGGCGACGTGCCGCTCTTCGTGCCCGTTGTATTCGCTCAGCGGGCGGATCAGGGAGTTGGAGGCTACCTGTTCCATGATGTGCGCGGTCCAGCCGGTGATGCGGCTGGCGACGAACAGCGGGGTGAACGTGGGGGTGTCGAAGCCCATGAGATGGTACGTGGGGCCGGCGGGGTAGTCGAGGTTGGGCTTGATGGCCTTGGCCTCATCCATGGCCTGCTCGAGCCCGTTGTACAGCCCCAGAAGTTCGGGCCGACCGTAGTGGGCAATCATCTTGTCCAGGGCGGCTTTCATGGTGGGCACGCGGGAGTCGCCGTGCTTGTAGACGCGGTGTCCGAAGCCCATGACTTTTTTCTTCTGTGCGAGGGCGTCTTCCATCCATGCACGGGCGCGGGTGGCGGCTTCCTCGAGGGATTCTTCGCTGCGGATGCCGATCTCGTCGAACGTGTGCATCACGGCTTCGTTGGCTCCACCGTGCAGAGGGCCCTTGAGGGCGCCGATCGCGGCGGTCACGGCCGAGTGCAGGTCCGAGAGCGTGGAGGTGACCACGCGGGCCGTGAAGGTTGAGGCGTTGAAGGAGTGCTCTGCGTACAGGATCATGGAGACGTTGAACGCCTCCACGACCTCGGGAACCTGCTCTTCACCGAAGGTCATCCAGAGGAAGTTTGCGGAGTAGTCAAGGTCCTCCCGAGGTTCAACGGGTTCCTGGCCGCGGCGGCGCCGCTGGTCGTAGGCCACCACGGCGGGCATGGCAGCCCAGAGGTCGATTGCTTTCTTCATGTTGGCTTCGGGTGAGGAGTCCTCAGCCAGTTCGTGTCGGGCCCCGAGCACGGAGGCAGCTGTGCGGCACACGTCCATGGGGTGGGCCGTGGTGGGCAAGGTATCCACAACGGACTTCACCACGGGATCCAGGGCGCGGCCTGCGCGTTCCCGGGCCGTGAATTCAGCCAGCTCTGTTTCGTTGGGCAGTTCGCCGTTCCAGAGCAGGTAGGCGACCTCTTCGAAGCTGCATTTGGCGGCCAGTTCCTGGACCGGGTAGCCGCGGTACAGCAGCGAGTTGGTGTCCGGGTTGACCTTTGAGACGGCGGTGTAATCCACCACGACGCCGGCAAGGCCCTTTTTGATATCAACAGCTGCCATGCTGCCCTCCTTCGTTCTTAAGGCAAGCGGCCCGGTGTCCCCGGACTGCCTGCTTTCCCCTGAATGAATCCCGGTCCTAGCGATTGCCAGGAACCTGGAAGTTGAAAACGCCGGTATCGAACTGGTTGTAAGCCTCGTAGTCCACGAGTTCGTAAAGACGCGCACGCGTGAGCATGTTTTCCACGTGCGCTTCCTGGGTCCCCGCAGCCTTGATCGATTCCAGCGTACGCTCTGCAGCGCCCATGGCAATGCGGAGGAGTGTGACGGGGTAGATGACCATGTTCACGCCGACTCCTTGGAGTTGGTCCACGGTGAAGAGGTCGCTTTTGCCGAACTCGGTCATGTTGGCCAGGATGGGTACGTCCACGGCGTCGCGGATGGCTTGGAATTCGTCCAGGGTGGCCATGGCTTCGGGGAAGATCGCGTCAGCGCCGGCGTCTACCAGGGCTTTTGCGCGGTCCTGTGCGGCCTGGATTCCCTCGACGGCGCGGATGTCCGTGCGGGCCATGATGAGGAAGTTCGGGTCCCGGCGGGCATCGGCTGCGGCGCGGATGCGCTTGGTGGCCGTGTCGATGTCCACCACGTTCTTGCCGTCCAGGTGTCCGCAGCGTTTCGGGTTGAATTGGTCCTCGATGTGGCAGCCGGCCAGGCCTGCGTTTTCGAGTTCCTGGATGGATCGGGCCACGTTCATGGGCTCACCGAAGCCGGTGTCCGCGTCCACGAGTGAGGGCAGGTCCGTCATGCGGGCGATCTGCCCGGCACGGGTGGCTACTTCGGTGAGCGTGGTGAGGCCGATATCGGGCAGGCCGAGGTCGTTGGCGAGGACGGCCCCGGAGATGTACACGCCGGCGAAACCTTTTTCCTCGATCAGCCGTGCCGAGAGCGGGTTGAACGCTCCCGGGAACTGCTGCACGGTCCCGGAAGCCAGCAACTCCCGCAGCTTGACCCTCTTCTGTTCGGGGGTGACTTTGGAGTACAGCATTTAGAACAGTCCCTTGGGTGCGTTGTTGAGGTCGATCACGCCGGGTGCTGCGGTGATGTTCAGCTGGTCCAGTTCGCCTTCGCCGAGTTCGGTGACGCGTTCGACGGCGGCGAGGAACCTGTCAATTTCGGCTTCCTCCACGAGTCCGGCAGCGAGGGTGCGGAACTTGTTGATGTATTGCTCGCGGGCGAACGGGCGGGCACCGAGGGGGTGGGCGTCGGCCACGGCGATCTCGTCCGTGACAACAGACCCGTCCGTGAGTGTGATGACAACAGTGCCGCCGAAGGCCTTCTCCGCGATGTCCAGGGAGTGGTACCGGCGGGTCCATTCCGGGTCTTCCACCGTGGTGACCTTGTGCCAGAGTTCCACCGTGTCCGGCCGCGCAGCACGTTCGGGGGCGTAGGAGTCCACGTGGTGCCAGGCGCCGTCCTGCAGGGCGACGGTGAAGATGTACGGGATGGAGTGGTCCAGGGTTTCGCGGGAAGCCGTGGGGGAGTACTTTTGGGGATCGTTCGCGCCCGAGCCGATCACGTAGTGGGTGTGGTGGCTGGTCTTGATCAGCACCGATTCCACGTTGGCCGGGTCCGTGGTTTCCGGGTGTTCGCGGTTCAATTTGCGGGCGAGGTCGATCCACGCCTGGGCCTGGTATTCGGCGGAGTGTTCCTTGGTGTAGGTGTCCAGGATGGCGCGCTTGGCTTCACCGGGCAGCGGCAACGGAACCTCATAGGAGGCATCGGGGCCGTCGAGCATCCAGGCGATGACGCCGTCTTCGCCTTCGTAGATCGGCACGGGGGAGGTCTGGCCGCGCATGGAGCGGTCCACGGCCTCGACGGCCATCTTGCCCGCGAATGCCGGAGCGTGGGCCTTCCAGGTGGAGATTTCGCCCTTGCGGGACTGCCGGGTGGCAGTGGTGGTGTGGAGGGCCTGGCCCACGGACTGGAAGATCGTCTCAACATCGAGTCCCAACAATGTCCCGATGCCTGCGGCGGCGGAGGGGCCGAGGTGGGCCACATGGTCAATCTTGTGTTTGTGCAGGCAGATGGCCTTGACCAGGTTCACCTGGATTTCGTAGCCGGTGGCGATGGCACGGACAAGGTCGGCGCCGTTGGAGCCCACATGCTGGGCAACAGCCAGGATCGGCGGGATGTTATCGCCCGGGTGGGAGTAGTCAGCGGCCAGGAAGGTGTCGTGGTAGTCGAGTTCGCGCACGGCCACGCCGTTGGCCCAGGCGGCCCACTCGGGGGAGACCTGCTCGCTGATGCCGAAAACGTGGGCACCCTTGCCATTGGCGGACGGGGAATGGGTCAAAGCCTGCGCGCGGGCCGCGACGATCGGTGCCCGGTTCAGCGAGGCGATGGCCACCGAGGCGTTGTCGATAATGCGGTTGATCACCATGTCAGTGACCTCCGGTGTCACCTCGACGGTGTCCGCGGCGACCACGGCGATCTTGTGCGCCAACTGCTCCTCGCGGGGCAGGTTCTCTTCGCTCTTGTAGACGCGGACGTGGTTGTTCTTAACCATGATGCTCCTTCTGGTGGGACGTTCTACCGTGCCGTGTGGGTGGCTTTGACGTGGGTGAGACTGCGATGCAGGTGGACTGTGGTGGCGGCTTCTGCCAAGCGGGGGTTGCCGGCGGCGATGGCTTCGGCAATGGCCGCGTGCTCGGCCGCGGCTGCGTGGAGCCGGGTTGAGTCGTCGGCAGCGAGGCGGCGGACGCGGACCAAATGGACGCGCAGGCTCCGCATGGCGTTGGCCAGATAGGAGTTGGCGATCGCGGCATCGATTGCGTCGTCCAGTCGGCTCACCAAGGCGTAATACTCGTGCCGCGCGGGATCGTTATCGCTGAGCAGTCCAGGGGCCCGCAGCAGTTGGGCGTGCAACGCGCCGAAGATGCCCGGTTCCCCTCGTTCGGCAGCCAACGCGGCGGCCCGGACTTCCAAGGTTTCGCGCAGTTCGAACAGTTCGTCAATGCTGTCCAGCGAGATATCGGTGACGACGACGCCGCGGCCTCCCGCCGCCGTCGTCAATCCTTCCGCGGTCAGCCGGCTCAGCGCTTCCCGGACCGGGGTCCGGGACACTCCCAGGCGTTCGGATTGCTCCACTTCGGCGAGGACGGTGCCCGGACGGAGACGCCATTCAATGATGTCTTCACGGAGGGCGTTGTAAGCCCGATCACTGGCGCGCATATCCTCAGTGTATACACAGAGAGCATTTCAGGCCAGCAAATGAACAAAAGACACACTTTATGTATACAGAGGCCTAACGATGATTCCAGCCATACTCATTCTCCGGCCGGCCAGGAGTGCCATAACGCGGCGCCCGGGTGACCGTGCCGGCGTCGGCCAGGTACTCCAGGTAGCGGCGGGCTGTCACCCGGGACATCCCGAGTGCATCCATGACCTCACTTGCCGACACCGGCTGCTGCCCTGCCCGCACCAGATCCTTCACCGACTCCAACGTTGAACCGGAGAGTCCCTTGGGCAGCGGCAGCTCCGTGGGCGCGCGGAGGCTTGCGAACGCCTGGTCCACGTCACTCTGCGAGGCCCCGGCTTTGGAGATCCCGGACATCGAGCCTGCAAGCTGCTCGCGGAACGTCCGGTAGCTGCTGAGCTTGTCAGCAAAGGTGGCGTAGGTGAAGGGCTTGATGAGGTACTGCACCACTCCGATGGATACGGCGCTGCGCACAATGTTCAGTTCCCTGACAGCAGTGATGGCGATGATGTCAGCAAAGACTCCAGCGGAACGCATGCGGCGGGCAACGTCAAGACCATGAAGGTCCGGCAGGTTCATGTCCAACAGGACCAGGTCCACCGGCGTTCCCGACGCTGCAAATTCGCCCAGAATCCGCAACGCCGACTGGCCATCCGGTGCCGTCCCCACCAGGGTGAAGCCCTCCAAGCGGCCAATGTAGACAGAGTGGGCATCAGAGGCGATGGGCTCATCCTCCACCACCAAGACGCGGATGTGTGTCATGCCTTCTCTTCCTCGGGAACAGGCGCGGGGAGCAGGACATGGAACTGTGCTCCGCCGGGATTGCTGATGGTCATCGTACCGTTGAGCCGCTCCACAGCCTGACGCACCAAGGCCAGTCCGACACCCCGGCCATGGGCGCCGCGTGGTTTTTCTTCCGGGGACTTCGTGCTGAAACCATACTGCAGGACGTCGTCGATGGAATCCGGATTGATGCCGCTTCCCGAGTCCCGCACGGTGAATTCGACGGCGGCAGGCCCGGCTTCGACGTCCAGCTCCACCTTCCGTGGGAATTCACCGGCAGCGGCAGCATCGATCGCGTTGTCCAGCAGATTTCCCAGGATGGTGACAAGATCCTGGATTTCCAGTCCGCGGACACCGGCGCTCCCTGACGTGCGGACCACCAGTTCCACGCCCCGCTCGTGGGCTTCCGCCGCCTTGCCCATCACCAGCGCACTCATCACGGGTTCGTCCACGGAGGCCACCATGTCATCGGTGAGCTGCTGGCTCAGCTCAAGATCCTTGGTGGCAAAATCCAAGGCCTGCGGCGTCCGTCCCAATTCCAGCAACGAGACAATCATGTGGAGACGGTTGGCGTGTTCGTGCGTCTGGGCACGCAAGGCATCGGAGAGCGTTTTCATCGTCTGAAGCTCCGTGCCCAGGGACTCAATCTCCGTACGGTCCCTGATCGTGGCCACGGTGCCATAGATGGCGGGCTTCTGCCGGCTGCGCTCAGGTACCGGTCCTACTGCCGGGGCCTGGTTGACCACCAGTATCCGGGAACCGGTCAGATGGATTTCGTCGTGGGCGGGCCGACCGGACTCGAACAGCGCTCGCAGGCTTCCATCGAAGGGCAGGTCGGCCAGTTTCGGGGCGTCGTCAGGGGACCGGTCGGCGTCCGAGGGAGCCAATCCCAGGAGCTCGGCCGCTTGGTCGTTGTACATCACAGCTTTGCCGTGCGTATCAATCAGGATCACACCTTCGCGTACCGAGTGGAGAACTGACTCGTAGTAGGCGAACAGCTGCGCCAGCTGTTCAGGCCCCCACCCCCGGGTGACGGAGCGCAGGTAGCGGCCCAACAGCCATGAGGCCACCGACCCGAAGAACAGGACCACCAGGGCGATGATGCCAATCACGCCCAATCTCTCAGCAACGTCTGTGTCCACGGTGCGGACCGTCACCCCGGCAGCCACCAGGGCCTTGACGTTACCTTCAGGATCCAGGACGGGAGCAATGGTGCGGACGGACGGCCCCAAGGTTCCAGCGGTCACTTCGGTGAAGGTTTCACCCCGCAAAGCAGGCTCAATGGTCCCGATGTAGGGCTTTCCAAGCTCCTCCGTTCGGGGGTGCGTCCACCGGGTCCGGTCGGGAGCCATGATGGTGATGAAGTCGGCGTCGGCATGGTCCATGACCTCCAGCGCGTAGGGCTGGAGGACCGCTGAGGGATCTGCTGTTGAAGCCGCCTCCACCACCAGTGGATTGTCGGCCAGGGAGGCGGCGATGGCGAGCATCCGGCCGCCGGCTTCGTCGTACCCCCTGTCCCTGGCTTCCACTACGGAGAAAGCACCGAAGACTGCGGTCAGGACAAGGACGAAGAACAGGTTCGCCACAAACAAGCGGCGGGCGATGCTCCAGCTATGAAACACGTGGGCCTCCATGACCAATATGACCGCAACGGTGATGTGTGTCACCAACGGCTCAATGATGGATATCACACAAGGGCAGCGGATTGGACATCAGTGCAGGACCGCAGCGCCTTACACAGTATCCAAAGGAGAATCCCATGACCTCTCAACGTGGAGAGTCGGCAGTTGTTGCCAAAACTGGACGCAAGGGGCTCGACAAGTCGCACTACCTGTACATCGCGGTCATTCTGGCCGTAGTGCTCGGCGCCGTCGTCGGCCTGGTGTTCCCCGAAGTTGGAAAGTCCCTCAAGCCGCTCGGTGATGGCTTTATCAAACTCATCAAAATGATGATCGCTCCGGTCATCTTCTGCACCATCGTCCTGGGCATCGGATCCATCGCCAAGGCGGCCACCGTCGGCAAGGTGGGCGGTCTTGCACTGGGCTACTTCGTGGCGATGTCAACGTTCGCCCTGGCCATTGGCCTGGTGGTCGGCAACCTCATCCACCCGGGTGAAGGACTCAAGCTGACTCCGTACGACCCCACCAAGAAGGCTGACACCAACAGCACCGTGGACTTCCTCCTGGGCATCATCCCCGGTGACATTCCGGTCCTGCCCACTCTTCTTGCCGCGATCCTGGTTGGTTTCGCCCTGCAGAAGATGGGCAAGCAGGGAGCTCCGATCCTCGGAGCCATCGGGCACGGGCAGCGACTCGTCTTCCGCATCCTCATTATGATCATGTGGCTGGCTCCGGTGGGCGCGTTCGGCGCCATCGCCGCCGTGGTCGGTGCAACCGGCGCCCAGGCGATCCTCAGCATGTTCACCCTCATGGTGGCCTTCTACATCACCTGCGCACTGTTCATTGTGGTCATCCTCGGAACGCTGCTCCGCGCAGTGGCCGGCGTCAACATCTTCAAGCTCATGAAGTACCTGGCCCGCGAGTACCTCCTGATCTTCTCCACCTCGTCCTCCGAGGCTGCATTGCCCCGCCTGATCGCCAAGATGGAACACCTGGGTGTCTCCAAGCCGGTGGTCGGTGTCACGGTCCCCACGGGTTACTCCTTCAACCTTGATGGCACGGCAATCTACCTGACCATGGCCTCCTTGTTCGTTGCCAACGCCATGGGCACCCCGCTGGACCTCGGCGCCCAGATCTCCCTCCTGGTCTTCATGATCATCGCTTCCAAGGGCGCTGCAGGCGTCACCGGCGCCGGGCTCGCAACCCTGGCGGCCGGTCTCCAGGCACACAAGCCGGAGCTCTTGGGCGGCGTGGGCATGATCGTCGGAATCGACCGCTTCATGTCCGAGGGCCGGGCGCTGACCAACTTCACCGGCAACGCCGTGGCAACAGTGCTGATCGGCACCTGGGTCAAGGAAATCGACAACGGGCAGGTGGAGCGCGTCCTCTCCGGCAGTGAGCCCTTCGACGAGCAGACCATGATCGCCCACGGTGGCGAAGAAGAGGCTTCCCCCGAGGCCGAGAACCGCGAAAAGGCCACGGTCTAGCAGGATCAGCGTCACCGCAAGGTAGTTTGGCGAAGGCCGGCACCTCACCAGGTGCCGGCCTTCGCTGTTCCCGCGACAGCTCAGGGAAGCGCCTCAACCTTCGACCTCAACCAGAGGGTCAAGGCTCAAGAATCGGCCAAAGTCAAGTTCCCCAAATAACCTTGTCGGGCGCTGTAGCCTAAAGGGGTAGCAGCGCTGTCGTCCAGGGGCGCAGCGGCAGGGAAGATCGTCGTCGAAAGAGTGGTTAGATACGTGAGCATCGAACGGGGAACAGCTACGCTGGAAGGCACCGAGCTCGATCTGGAAGACGCCATCATGGGGCCCACGGGCCGTCCTTACCGCGAATTCCCGGAACCTGCTCCACTGGCCTCCCACGGCCCGGCGAGAGTCATCGCCATGGTCAATCAAAAGGGCGGAGTGGGTAAAACCACCTCCACCATCAACTTGGCGGCCGCGCTCGCCGAGTACGGCCGGCGTGTCCTGTTGGTGGATTTCGATCCCCAGGGTGCTCTGTCCGCCGGCCTCGGAGCCAACCCGCACGAGCTCGACCTCACCGTCTACAACGTGCTGATGGACCGCAAGGTGAAAATCCGCGACGCCATCCAGCAGACAGGTGTGGAAGGCGTTGACCTCCTGCCTGCCAACATTGATCTTTCGGCCGCCGAGGTCCAGCTGGTCAACGAGGTTGCCCGTGAGCAGGTCCTGGACCGCGCACTCAAAAGCGTTGAGGATGACTACGACGTCGTATTGATCGACTGCCAGCCCTCCTTGGGCTTGCTGACGGTGAATGCGCTGACTGCAGCCCACGGCGTCATCATCCCGTTGATTTGCGAGTTCTTCGCCTTGCGAGCCGTTGCGCTCCTGGTGGAGACCATTGAGAAGGTGCAGGATCGCCTGAACCCGCGCCTGCAGGTGGACGGCGTCCTGGCCACCATGTATGACGCCCGCACCCTGCACAGCCGTGAAGTAATTTCCCGCCTGGTGGAGGCGTTCGGGGACAAAGTCTTTGAAACTGTCATCAAGCGTTCGATTAAGTTTGCAGATGCCACCGTGGCCGCCGAGCCCATCACCAGCTATGCCGGCAACCACATCGGAGCTGACGCTTATCGCCGCCTTGCCAAGGAACTGATCTCGCGCGGCGGCGCGCCCTAGCGGACGGTGGGACCGTCAATCGCCCCTGCCGCGGAAGCGGACCTGGCCTCGCCTTCTGAGACGGAAACGCCGGTACACGCCGAAACGCCCGTACAAGCCGAAGCGCCCGACGCCGGAACCTCCGAAGCCCGCAAGGCCGGCTTCGAGGTACGGCTCTCTAACTTCACTGGACCCTTTGACCTTCTTCTGGGCCTCATTTCCAAGCACAAGCTGGATATCACCGAGGTGGCCTTGGCCACGGTCACTGATGAGTTCATCAAGTACATCAGGCGTCTCCAGGAGCTGGGGGAGGACTGGGCGCTGGATGAAGCCAGCGAGTTTCTGGTGATTGCCGCAACGCTGCTGGACTTGAAGGCGGCGCGCCTCCTGCCGGCCGGTGAGGTGGAGGACGCGGAGGACATAGCCCTCCTGGAAGCAAGAGACCTGCTGTTCGCCCGGCTCCTCCAGTACAAGGCATTCAAGCAGATCGCCGGGATTCTGGGAGAGACTCTGGAGCAAGAGGCCTTGAGGTATCCGCGCCAGGTCGCCCTTGAAAGCCACTTCGCCGTGCTGCTTCCGGAACTGGTGTGGCGGCACACCCCGGAGCAGTTCGCGGAACTTGCCGCGAAAGCACTCAAACCCAAGGACTCCGCTCCGGCCGAAGTTGGCCTGGACCATCTTCACGCTCCGCCGGTGAGTGTCAAGGAACAGGCCGAGATCATGGGTTACCGATTGAAGCTGGGAGCACCACTGTCCTTCCAGGCATTGATTGCCGATGCCGAGACGTCGATGGTGGTGGTGGCGCGATTCCTGGCGCTGCTGGAAATGTTCCGCGATCGCGTGGTTGCCTTTGAACAGCCTGAACCGTTGGCTGAGCTGACGGTGCGATGGACAGGCGATGACGCCGGGTGGGACAGTTCCAGCTTGAGCGAGGAGTACGGGCCTGAAGCAGGAACAGGAAGCGGGGATGGCGACAGTGAGTGAGCAGGAAACGGTGCAGGACGGGCTGGCCGAGCTGGAAGCCCTGCCCGGCGGTGCGCGTGCAGCGTTGGAAGCTGTCCTCATGGTGATCGATGAGCCGGCCACCTCGGAGGATCTGGCCGCCGGGCTCAACGTGACGGTCGCCGTCGTCGAGGATTTGCTGCAGGACCTGCAGCGGGAGTATAGCGGCTATACTGTTAAAGCCCCGGACGTGGATGCTGTCGGCTTTGCCGATGCCAGCACTGCACCCCGGGGTTTTGAATTGCGGAACGTCGCCGGGGGGTGGCGGATTTATTCACGGGCGGAATTCGCCGACGTCGTGGGGAGATTCGTCCTCGAAGGGCAGACCACCAGGCTGACTCAGGCAGCGCTTGAGACGCTGGCGGTCATTGCTTACCGGCAACCGGTCTCAAGGGCCCGGGTGTCCGCCATTCGCGGCGTCAACGTAGATTCCGTAGTCCGGACTCTCACCCAACGGGGTTTGATCGAGGACTCCGGAAACGATCCCGAATCGGGGGCTGTCCTCTACAGGACAACCTCGTACTTCCTGGAACGGATGGGCATCGGCTCGGTGGCTGAACTGCCACAGCTCTCGCCGCACCTTCCTGGTTTGGAAGGCATCGACGAGTACTACGACGCCAGCCGGATGTAGCCACGGCCAACACCGGTACTGCAAGAGAACTTCATACTGATTCACGGCGCCATATCAAGGTGCACAGCGACAAGGGGCAGACGATGTCTGCCCGGCTGGCTAGTGTTGATTTCAACACCTATTGCCGGCCATTACTACACAAGGACGGGTCATGACACAGGCGGGACGCCAGAGTTCACCACGTAACGGTTCGGGACGAAACAGTTCTGGACGCAATGAGGCCAAGGGAGGCGGCACAGGCCGCTCCAACGCCGGCGGCTTCTCAGGCCGCGGCGGCAGTGCCGGCGCTGGAAAGCGCAACTTCCCACAGGGCGAGGGCCGCCCCTTTAAGGCTCCGAAGCCCCGCGAAGCGGCACCATTCGATCCTGACAACCCCACAACAGCGGGCGATTACGACCGCGGCCAGGCAGCAAGGCCCGCTAAGCCCTTCCGCAAGCCAGGCTCCAACAAGCCCGGCTTTGGCAAGGCACCCGGCACTCCCGGTGCCATCAAGCCCAAGGCAAAGCCGGCACGGCAGTATGGCTCCAAGGCCTTCGGCAGCGAACGCTTCGGCCAGAACCTGGGCCCCATCCGCAAGCCGGCCCGCAACCGCGGTCCTCGCCAGGAAGTGCCCCAGTCCGATCTCCACGATGCTGACGGCGTACGCCTGCAGAAGGTCATGGCGCAGGCAGGCGTGGCCTCACGCCGCGTGTGCGAAGAAATGATCCTCGAAGGACGCGTCGAGGTTGACGGTGTGGTTACCACCGAGCTTGGTATGCGCGTTGATCCCACGGCAGCCGTGATCCACGTTGATGGCATCCGGATCCAGCTCGACGACACCCTGGTCTACATGGTCTTCAACAAGCCCAAGGGCGTTGTTTCCACCATGGAGGACCCTGAAGGCCGTCCCTGCATCAGCGACTTCCTCAAGAACAACAAGAACAAGGGCGAACGCCTGTTCCACGTCGGCCGCCTCGACGTCGCCACAGAGGGCCTGCTGCTGCTGACGAACGACGGCGAACTGGCCAACCGCCTGACGCACCCTTCCTATGAGGTACCCAAGACGTACCTGGTCCAGGTGCGTGGTCCGTTCCCGCAAGGCGTGGGCGCAAAGCTGAAGAACGGCGTCGAGCTTGAAGACGGCGTAGCTGCAGTGGACTCCTTCCGCCTGGTTGACTCGACTCCCGGTCACGTCCTGATTGAGGTTGTCCTGCACTCGGGCAAGAACCGCATTGTGCGCCGTATGTTCGACGCCGTCGGATTCCCCGTGGAGCGTCTTGTCCGCGTCAAGGTTGGCCCCATCGGCCTGGGCGACCAGCGCCAGGGCAGCATCCGCAACCTCGGCAGGCAGGAAGTCGGACACCTCCTGGCATCGGTGGGACTCTAAGGCATGTCGGCATTCGGTACGCACGGCCGGGGCCATCTTGATGGCCCGGTCGTCGTTCTCGGTACAGGCTTGCTTGGGGCCAGCATTGGCCTCGGCCTGCGCGGACGCGGAGTCCCCGTGTTCCTTTTTGATCCCTCGCCCACCAACCAGGCGGTGGCGGTGGACATCGGTGCGGGACGGCCACTGGGGGAGTTGGATGAACAACCCCAACTGGTAGTTGTCGCGGCCCCGCCGGACGTTACGGCCGACGTCGTGCAGAAGGCACTGGCGGATTACCCGTCAGCGGTGGTTGTAGATATTGCCAGCGTCAAAGCCACAATCCAGGCACAGTTGCGCGAACGCGGCGTTGACCTCGCCCGCTATGTGGGTACCCACCCCATGGCAGGCCGGGAGAAGTCCGGCCCGGTTGCGGCCAGGGGCGAGCTTTTCACATCCATGCCATGGGTTCTGTGCCCCTCCGAAGAAACCTCGGATGCTGCACTCCAGGCTGCACGTTCGCTCGCCGGGGATCTGGGAGCAATAGTTTCCCAATTCACGGCGGACGAGCACGATGAAGCCGTGGCGTTGGTGTCCCACTTGCCGCAGATCATGTCCTCGCTTCTGGCGAGCCGTCTGCAAGGTACGCCGCTGCATGCCCTGTCCTTGGCTGGCAACGGTCTCAGGGACACCACCCGCATCGCCGCCAGCGATCCCACTCTCTGGGTGCAGATCCTGGGCGGCAACGCGGAAAAGGTGGTGTCCATCCTTCACGGTGTCCGCGAGGACCTGAACCGTCTGATCGGCACCTTGGAAGAACCCCTCGCCCCCGGCGCGCGGCTCGACCTCGCCCAGCTGATCAGTGAGGGCAACGCAGGCCAGGCCCGGATCCCCGGAAAGCACGGCGGACCTCCCCAGGCGTATTCGTGGCTCACCATCCTGGTGGATGATAAACCGGGCCAGATCGCGCACCTCCTCACGGAGATCGGCGAGATCGGTGTGAACCTCGAAGACCTTCGGCTCGACCATTCGTCGGGACAGAACGTGGGCATGGTGGAACTTTCCGTGCTTCCGAGCAAGCATGACCTCCTTGTTGAAGCTTTGACTGACCGTGGATGGCGGGTACTCCAGTAATGACGCGTGAATTCTTTGGCCCGGAGACAGTTGCCCGTCCCGGCAAGCCGCTCGTGATCGCGATCGACGGCCCTTCGGGGTCCGGCAAGTCCAGCGTCAGCAAAGAAGTCGCCCGGCGCTTGAAGCTGGCGTACCTCGATACCGGTGCGATGTACCGTGCCCTGACCTGGTTCTGCCTTAAGACCGGCGTTGACCTGCAGGACGGCGCCGCGGTGGAACAGGCTTCCAAGATCATGCCGTTGGAGATCAGTACCACTACCGCAACGGAATATGTGGCGGTTGATGGCACGGACATCACGGACGAGATCCGTGATCCTTTGATCTCCTCGTCGGTCAGTGCTGTGGCCACGACGCTCGGTGCCCGTACCGAGCTCATCCGTCGCCAGCGTGAGCTGATCGACCAGCACCACCGCCGCATGGTGGTGGAAGGGCGCGACATCACCACCGTCGTCGTCCCCAATGCTGAGGTCCGCATGCTCCTGACCGCCAGCGAGGAAGCCAGGCTGCGGCGTCGCGGGATCCAGTTGGGCGGCACGCAGACCAAGGAGCAGCTCAAAGCCCAGGTCATCCAGCGTGACGCCAAGGACTCAACGGTAGTGAACTTCACCCAAGCGGCCGACGGCGTGGTGACGCTGGATTCTTCGGATCTGAATTTTGAGGAAACCGTGGAGACTGCCTTGGCGATCGTGAGCAAGGTTATCTATGGTGACTGAGACTCGGCTCCCTTCCGCAGCGAGCAGGCTGTGGAGCAGGCCGGTGGGCTGGTTCCTTGATCACGTCATCTACCGGACCATCGTCGCGGGCAAAAGCAACGTTCCCGCGGCCGGGCCGGTAGTTTTCGCCGCGAATCACATCAGCTTCCTGGACGGGCCGGTGATGTTCGGCGCGGCGCCGCGTCCCATGCACATCCTGGTGAAGAAAGAGATGTTCAGAGGCTTCCTTGGCTCTGTTCTGAGGGGATCCGGACAGATTCCCGTGGACCGCGCCGGTGACCGCACCGCCCTGCATGTGGGCAAGAAACTGCTCGACGCCGGCCGGTGCGTTGGGATTCTTCCCGAAGGTACCCGGGGGAGCGGTTCGGCCGAGAACATCAGCAATGGAGTTGCTTGGCTCGCCCTCAACTCGGGAGCCACTGTTATACCGGTCGCCATCCTTGGAACCCGTCAGGGTGACGAGCATCGCGACCATATCCCCAAACCGCGCCGCAAGCTCCATGTGAGCTTCGGCGAACCCATTACGGTGAAGCGCCGGAAGGGCGAACCGGGGCGTGTTTCAATGGACAGGGCGGCTGCGGAGATCCGTGAAGCCCTGGCCGGTCACGTCCAGGACGCCATCCGGGCCACAGGCCAGGGTCTTCCCCTGGAATCTGCGCCCGGAGAACCCACTTCGCAGCACCGCCACACAGCAGTAGCCGGGACGCCGGCAGACCACCCCTAAGGAAAGTGCAATGAGCGATACGACTCAAAAATCCGGCCTCCACGGAGCCGGCGACGACGAATACACGCCCACCGGCACCGACCAGGTGGCGGAGAACCTGGCGGCCCTGGACGACGACGAGGCCGAGCTCCGCGCGGCCACCCTCCGGGCCGGCCTGGACGACTACGATCTCGACGAAGAAGATGCTGCGCTGCTGAGCGGCGAGTACGGGGATGAAGGCGACGAGGGTCCCCTCAAGCTGGACCCGGTGTTGGCCATCATCGGACGCCCGAACGTGGGCAAGTCCACGTTGGTCAACCGAATCCTTGGCCGCCGCGAAGCGGTTGTTGAGGACACCCCGGGTGTTACCCGCGACCGCGTCATGTACTCAGCCCGCTGGAACGGCCGCAACTTCACCCTGGTGGACACCGGCGGTTGGGAGCACGACGCCAAGGGCATTCACGCCCGGGTGGCAGAGCAGGCCGAGATGGCTGTTGAGCTTGCCGACGCCGTACTCTTCGTGGTGGACTCTGCCGTTGGCGCAACAGCCACCGACGAGGGCGTCATGAAGATGCTCCGCAAGAGCAAGAAGCCGGTCATCATGGTGGCCAACAAGGTGGACGACTTCGCCCAGGAAGCGGATTCCGCTGCATTGTGGGGCTTGGGCTTTGGCCAGCCATACCCGGTTTCGGCCCTGCATGGCCGCGGCGTTGCAGACCTCCTGGACCACGTCATGGACACGCTGCCCGAGTTCTCCTTGGTGGATGGGGTGGAGCGTTCAGGCGGTCCTCGCCGTATCGCCCTGATTGGCCGCCCGAACGTGGGCAAGTCCTCGCTGCTCAATAAGCTCGCGGGTTCCGAGCGCGTCGTGGTGGATCCGTTGGCCGGCACCACGCGTGACCCGGTTGACGAGTTCATCGAACTTGGCGACCGCACGTGGCGCTTTGTGGACACCGCAGGTATCCGCCGCCGTCAACACATGGCACAGGGCGCCGACTTCTACGCTTCCCTGCGCACGCAAGCCGCGCTCGAAAAGGCGGAGGTCGCCGTCGTGCTTCTTGCCGTTGACGAGGTCCTCAGCGAGCAGGATGTCCGCATCCTCCAGTTGGCCATCGAATCCGGCCGTGCCCTGGTGCTCGCGTTCAACAAGTGGGATCTGCTCGATGACGAACGCCGCCGTTACCTGGAGCGCGAAATCGAGCAGGATCTTGCCCACGTGGAGTGGGCTCCCCGCGTGAACATCTCAGCCAAGACCGGCTGGCACAAGGACCGGCTGGTCCCTGCGCTGGACATCGCCTTGGAGAGCTGGGACCGACGCATCCCCACCGGTCGCCTCAATGCGTTCCTGGGCGAACTCGTGGCAGCCCACCCGCACCCGGTCCGTGGCGGAAAGCAGCCGCGCATCCTCTTCGGCACCCAGGCATCCAGCCGCCCGCCGAAGTTCGTGCTGTTCACCACCGGCTTCCTGGATCCCGGATACCGTCGCTTCATCACGCGTCGCCTCCGCGAAACGTTCGGCTTCGAGGGCACCCCCATCGAGGTCAACATGCGCGTACGCGAGAAGCGTGGCAAGAAGCGCTAAGTGAGACGGGCATCACAGCCTACTTTGGCTGTGATGGCGTCTCCGACCTCCAACTTCGTGTAAGCTTTTGGAGGTGGTTCGGCCGGACTGCTTAGGTGAGACTCTTCGGAGGAAAACTTAGGCGGAGAACGGTGGAACCAGCGGGCTGTAGCGCAGCTTGGTAGCGCACTTGACTGGGGGTCAAGGGGTCGCAGGTTCAAATCCTGTCAGCCCGACCATAAAGGCCGGAATCACGTGGAAACACGATGATTCCGGCCTTTGGTCGTTAACGGCGCATCCCGGCCTTGTTCGATTCCCTCGCCGTTGAGCGCCGGGGAATTGAACACGGCCGGGAGGGTTGGGCTAGACCGTCTGCAATGCGCCCAGTGCCCGCACCAGGGGCTCAAGTTCGGGCACGGAACCGGCGGCTTCCAGGGCGGACGCAAGAGTCTGGTCATGCACGGGCTTGGCCGCTTCGAGGAGCTTCTGGCCAGCCAGCGTCAGCTCGGTGTAAATGCCGCGGCGGTCGTCGGCGCACAGGATGCGCGTGAGCAGGCCCCGGTCCTCCAGGCGGTTGACCAGACGGGTAGTGGCGCTGCTGGACAGGGCGGTGGCGCGGGCCAGCTGCTGCATCCGCATATGCCAACCATCCTGGCGGCTGAGCGCATCCAGGACGGTGTACTCCACTACCGACAGGTCGCTCGCGGCCTGGAGGGCTTTCTCGAGCTCCGCTTCGATGCTTCCGTGCAGGGCGGCAAGGGTTCGCCAGCCCTGTGCGCGTACTTCGACGGCGTCATCCTTGATGCCCATGTGTGCTGTGCTCCTGACTTGATGTCGTGTGAATCGCGACGCATCGCAAAGTAGTTGCTTGCGCAAGTATCTAGCGTGTGCAACTATATATAGAGCGTCTGCAACTATTATTCTACGGTTCCCGACGACGCACTTCCACTTCCAGGCGGAACCGACCCATTTAAAGGAGCTCCACATGCCCGCAGGGTTGATCGCCCTTGCCCTCGGCGGATTCGGCATCGGACTGACCGAATTCGTGATCATGGGCCTCTTGCCGGAAGTTGCCGCCGATTTCCGCGTCAGCGAGGCTTCGGCAGGCTGGTTCATCTCCGGCTATGCCCTTAGCGTCACAGCCGGCGCACTGCTGGTGACGGCCGCAGTGACCAGGCTTCCGCGCAAACCGGTTCTCCTTGGCCTGCTCGTGTTGTTCATTGCCGGCAACTTCTTGTCCGCCGTTGCTGACAGCTACGCGGCCATGATGATCGGCCGTATCGTCGCCGCGCTCTGCCATGGCGCGTTCTTCGGCATCGGTTCAGTAGTAGCGGCGAGTCTGGTGCCTCCCCACAAAAAGGCCGGCGCCATCGCCATCATGTTCACCGGCCTTACCGCAGCCAACGTGCTGGGTGTTCCGTTCGGAACGCTTCTTGGCCAGAACTTCGGCTGGCGGTCAACGTTTTGGGCGATCACCGTCATCGGAGTCGTTGCCCTGCTGGGCATCGCGCTGATGGTCCCCGCATCCACCACGGAACCCACCAAGGGCCTTCGCAGCGAGCTGGGTGCCTTCGCGTCCGGTCAAGTGTGGCTGTCCATCATCGTCACCATCCTTGGATTTGGTGGCATGTTCGGTGCCTTCACCTACATTGCCTTCACTCTCACCGAGGTGTCCGGTTTCGAGTCCGGAGCCGTGCCGTGGCTCCTGGTGCTCTTTGGCGGCGGGCTGTTCGTTGGCAACTTCCTGGGTGGTAAGGCCGCGGACAAGGCGTTGGATAAGTCACTCATTGTCATCCTCGCCGGACTTGTGGCGGTGCTGATCTTCTTTGCCCTGACCGCTTCCAACAGCATCGCAACCCTGGTGTCGCTGGCGCTCATGGGCGGTTTCGGTTTTGCCACCGTCCCGGGGCTCCAAATGCGCGTGATGCACTTCGCCTCCACGGCACCCACGCTGGCATCCGGCGCGAACATCGGTGCCTTTAATCTGGGGAATGCCCTCGGAGCCTGGCTCGGCGGGGTCACTATCACCGCAGGACTCGGCTATACCTCGCCCATCTGGGCTGGAGCCGTCATCACCCTTGCCGCCCTGCTGGTGATGCTGGCTGCGGCTGCAGCAGCACGGCGCGGGGGACCTGCGGCACCTGCTGTAGCTCCCGACGTCGAACGCGAACCGCATGGGGCCACCATCGCCTGACGCCGGGCTGACATGCCTTGCAGGCAGGTCACCCTGCACAACGCAGAAGCCCGTCACGGACAATATCCGTGACGGGCTTCTTGGCGTCTCAAGCGTTGGGGGTGGTGTCCTGGGTTTCAGCTTCAGCGTTCTTCGCAGCACTGGCCTTTGCATCCCTGACGCGCTGGCTTTCTGCTTGCCTGAGCACTTTCATCTGCTTTCCCCTTCGCCGCCACAGCGCCCACAGAATGGTGACCGCAATGAAGATGAGAACAGCGGCAACGGCAGAAATGGCGGTCCAGGTGGTGAAGAATCCTGCATCCACGCTTAAGGTCCGCTGGCCGGCGTGGGCTGACTCCGTGCTGCCGAAGACGATGCCTGCAGTGAGCAGGTTGGGTGTGGCAATGGCGACAGCCACCAGGACGATAGCAATCTTCCAAGGCCAGGACACGGATTTGCGGGTGGCTTGCCAAGCCACGAGGAGCGGAATGAAAGTGAAAACGAACCCGTAGAACATGCCCACCAGGACACTGGCTCCCAGATCGCGCCGGACCTGCCCGGCGATGACATCGGACCACCAGCGGGGAAGGATGGCCCCGAGGATGAAGTAAGCGGCCACAGCGACAAGTGCTGCCACCAGGATCAGGATAATTTTTACGCCCACGTTGCGCTTTTTCTGAGCTGGTACTTGTGCTTGTTCGGTCATGGGTCAATCATGGCAGAGACCCCATCAGGCGCAGGGGAAATGTGCCTATACTTTCAGCGGTGGCCATCAGTAAGGGCCGCCGTCGAGGTTCGTAAATGTCCCGATGAAAGGCCACCAGTGAGCAATATTCCGGAAGAACTCTCCTACACCGCAGAACACGAATGGGTGACTGCTCCAGATGCCGACGGCGTGGTGCGCATTGGCATCACAGACTTCGCCCAGGACGCCTTGGGGGACGTTGTCTATGCCCAAATGCCCGAGCCGGGGACAAAGGTCACCGGAAATGAAGTTGTTGGCGAAGTGGAGTCCACAAAGAGCGTCAGCGATATCTATGCGCCGGTGACAGGCGAAGTCACCAATCGAAATGACGCCCTGGACACTGATCCGGCCCTGATTAACTCGGACCCGTACGGCGAGGGATGGCTTATTGAAGTAAAGCTTGCAGAAGCTGATGCAGTGGAATCCCTGCTCAGTGCGTCGGAGTACGAACAACAGGTAGGCTAAAGTTATCTGGCCCGTCAGGCTGCTTTCCTTAAACCGGAAAGCGGGACGGCGGGCCAGCAACCGATTTGCCCGGCGGTACCGGGAGGCGGAAGTGGCCGGCAGGGTTTGGAATTGCCGGCGGATGAGGAGGAAATTCCATGGTTGGCGGCGAACAGAATCAAGCCAATGTCGGGAACGGCGCGGAGGAACAGCCTACGTCGGAGACCACCTCGATCAGCATCACGCCAACGTGGGACGAGCCAAGCATTGCTCCCAAGTTGGCACCTGAAGAGCGTGCATCAGTAGACGCGCTTCCGCCGAACTCAGCATTGCTCATCGCGCACAGCGGCCCCAATGCCGGGGCCCGTTTCCTCTTGGATGCGGACACCACCACGGCGGGACGGCACCCGGATGCTGACATCTTCCTGGACGACGTCACGGTCTCCCGCAAGCACGTTCAGTTCATCCGGTCTGAATCCGGGTTCGAGCTGGTGGACATGGGAAGCCTGAACGGAACATACGTCAACCATGACCGTGTGGACCGAGTGCAGCTGAAGAGCGGCAACGAGGTTCAGATCGGCAAGTTCCGGTTGACCTACTACCTGAGCCCTGTTCGCGCAGCAGGCCAAGTCTGACGGGGTATCTGCCTGTGGCTATGGCCCAACAGGACCGTCGCGGACCGCAGGTCCTGAACATAGGGGAGGTTCTCGCTCAGCTGAGTGACGACTTTCCCGGCATGACGGCGTCCAAGATCCGATTTCTTGAGGAAAAAGGACTCATTAATCCGAAAAGGACCCCTGCCGGTTACCGTCAGTACACTGACAGCGATGTTGAGCGACTCCGGTTCGTCCTTGCCCTTCAGCGCGACCAGTACCTCCCGCTGAAGGTCATCAAGGATTATCTTGACGCAATCGACCGCGGCGAGAGGCCGGAGAACCTGCCTCCGGGTGTCACGGTGTCACCCAGGGTTGTATCGGCGGAGATGGCAGCGGAAGTGCAGGGTCGCGCCCGTGCCCTCACTGAAGAGCAGTTGCGCGCCGAGTCGGGCGCCAGCGTGCCGTTGCTTGAATCATTGCTGAGTTTCGGGCTGATCAGTCACGTGGGCGGCAAGTTTGATGAACATGCCCTTCAGGTGGCGCGGGCCTGTGTTCAGCTGGAAGGCCACGGCCTGGAGCCTCGGCACCTTCGGCCGTTCCAAGCTGCTGCTGAGCGGGAGTTCGGCTTGGTGGAGAGGGCCGTTGCACCCTTGACCTCGCGGCGGGATGCTGCGTCGCAGGCCCGGGCTGCTGAGGCCGCCCGCGAGATCAGCGATCTTTGCCTTACCTTGCACAGGGCCCTGGTGCACCACCGCATCTCCCGGATGGACAGCTGATGATCGAAGTCGAAATCGTTGGAGTCCGGATCGAGCTGCCTTCCAACCAGCCTTTGGTGCTCCTCCGGGAGATCAACGGAGAACGCCACGTTCCCATCTGGATCGGCACTCCTGAAGCCAGCGCCATTGCCCTGGCTCAGCAGGGCGTTGTCCCGCCGAGGCCCATGACGCACGATCTTTTGGTGGATGTTGTGGAGTCCTTGGGGCATTCCATCATCAGCGTGAACATTGTGGCTGTGGAAGACAACATCTTCTACGGACAGTTGCAGTTCGACGACGGTACGGTAGTAAGTTCGCGCGCTTCTGACGCCTTGGCCCTTGCATTGCGCGCGAAGTGCCGCATCTGGTGCGCCGATGCTGTGATGGAGGAAGCCGGCGTGCGCATTACCGAGCACGATGAAGGCGAGGACTCGGAGCCGGATCCCGCAGTGGACGAGGAGCGCGAAATGCGCCGTTTCCGCGAGTTCCTGGATGACGTGGAACCGGAAGATTTCGAAGGTTGATCCACCCTAAGCCTAAAGTTGAGGGTGAAACTTTCGACACGACCGGATTTTCGGTCCAAGGTCTTTGACCTCGGCGCCTGACGGGCCTAACGTCGAAGTTATCAAGTTCCCGTTGCATACACTGCCTGCGCAAGTCACACTGGAAGGTGCGGACTTGCGGGAATTACACTGCTGCATTTCGCCGTTGTATCAGTGTATGCACCGTCCCCAAGGGAACTGAGAACAAGGAGGTCACGTGAGTCCGAAAGGCGAAGCAGGCGAGCTGAAGCAGTCCTCTGCCGGTATTGCTGCGCCCGCATCCGGCGCCCAAGGTTTGCTCTTCACGGAGGACCTTCCTGTGCTGGACGAGGACGCGGGTTACCGCGGCCCCACCGCATGCAAAGCTGCAGGCATCACCTACCGCCAGCTCGACTACTGGGCACGCACGGGCCTGGTTGAGCCTGCCGTCCGCGGCGCTGCCGGCTCCGGTTCACAACGGCTCTATGGCTTCCGCGACATCCTGGTTCTCAAAGTGGTCAAGCGTCTCCTTGACACCGGCGTATCACTCCAGCAGATCCGCACCGCCGTTGAACACCTCCGCGAGCGGGGTGTTGAAGACCTGGCGCAGATCACCCTGATGAGCGATGGTGCCAGCGTCTACGAATGTACATCTGCTGATGAGGTCATCGACCTCGTTCAAGGCGGACAAGGCGTCTTCGGCATCGCCGTAGGCCGCGTATGGCGGGAAGTAGAGGGAAGCCTGGCTGCGCTTCCCAGCGAGCATGCTGGTGAGCAGTCGTTTCCCGACGACGAACTGAGCAAGCGACGCGTCGCGCGCCGCATCAGCTAAACGCCTGGCAGAACATAAGAATTAACGACGAAAGGCCTCTTCCCAGCAGGGTGGAGGCCTTTCGTTTTGCCTGGTAAGGCGTTGATTCGTCGCTAGCGCTGGCGGCGGTCCCGCAGGGAGGATTGTCCGGCCAGGAGGCTCTCGAGCAGGGCATCGAAGAGTTTGGCGGCATTCTTCGCCGAGTCCCCGGGCCAGTGATGGACGGAATGGGCCGCGCCCTGGATCTGCTGCCAGTTGGCTTGCTCCGGAATATGAGGGGTCAGCAGCAGCTCGCCGAACATGGATTCCATCTCAGCCAAGCGGAATGTGTGCTCAGCGGATCCGGTACGTACTCTGTTGGCCACAATGCCCGCCGGTGCCAGGTTGGGGGCGAACTCCTGCCGGAACAGCTGAATGGCACGCATGGTGCGTTCCGTGCCGGCAACAGAGAAGAGCCCGGGCTCGGCCACGAGTACTACGCGGTCGCTGGCGCTCCACGCCATGCGCGTTAGTCCGTTGAGTGAGGGAGGGCAGTCGACGAGGACGAGCTCGTAATTGCCAGCCCCGGCCAGCACTGCGGAAAGCCTGCGGAGGTCGCGCCGGCCCAAATCCGGGCGGTCGTAGATTCCCGTGAAGGCCGAACCGACTGCTACGTCCAAGGTCCCGTTGCTTGAGCCGTTGGAAACCCAGCTACTGCCGGCAACATTGCCGGCGAGGTTGGCTTTTCGGGGGCTTTTCAGCATCCGGCCGATGTCCAGTTGATCGCTTGGTTGAACGCCAAGGGCCGTGGTGGCGTCGGCGTGCGGATCGAGATCCACCACCAAGGTGGAAATACCGGCTGCGAGGGCCGCGGACGCCAGGCCGGTGGTCACGGACGTCTTTCCCACTCCACCCTTGAGGCTGCTGATGCTGACTACTTGCACTTGAAAACCCAAAACCTAACGCCGGTTGCCGTGTCGCGCTGATTCGCTCCGGAAGCACCGGAGCCGGGGCTTGCCGAAGCCCCCCCAACATCATATGGTGCATCGCGGTCGATTCCCGCTTTCTACGCGCCCGGCCGCCCGGGATGCCGCAGGGCAATAGCACGCCGTCTGGTCGCGCGCACGCATATACAGCCCACATGACGATTCCTTTGTGATGGTTGCCACAAAGATTTGTGTTTGATGCTGGCGGCACTACACACTGTGACCACCGACCGATCCACCCGCAATGATGCAGGAGAAGTATGTTTTCGAAAATTCTGGTGGCCAATCGCGGCGAAATCGCGATCAGGGCGTTTCGCGCTGGTTATGAACTGGGCGCCAAGACCGTAGCCGTCTTTCCGCATGAGGACCGTAACTCGATCCACCGGCAGAAGGCCGACGAAGCTTACCTGATCGGCGAGGTGGGCCATCCCGTCCGCGCCTACCTGGACGTAGAGGAGGTTGTCCGCGTCGCCAAAGAAGCCGGCGCTGACGCCATTTACCCCGGCTACGGCTTCCTGTCCGAGAACCCGGACCTCGCCCGTGCCGCCAAGGCAGCAGGAATTACCTTTGTGGGTCCGCCCGCGGAAGTCCTGGAGCTCGCAGGCAACAAGGTTGCCGCTTTGGAGGCCGCGCGCAAGGCAGGCGTCCCCGTCCTGAAGTCGAGCAAGCCCTCCAAGGACCTTGACGAGCTCATCGCCGCAGCTGACGAGATCGGCTTCCCGATCTTCGCCAAGGCTGTCGCCGGTGGCGGTGGCCGCGGTATGCGCCGCGTGGAGACCCGCGAAGCACTCCCTGAAGCATTGCAGTCCGCCATGCGGGAAGCTGATGCAGCCTTTGGCGATCCCACCATGTTCCTTGAGCAGGCCGTCCTGCGTCCCCGCCACATTGAAGTGCAGATCCTGGCTGACGCCGAAGGCAACGTCATGCACCTCTTTGAGCGCGACTGTTCGCTGCAGCGCCGTCACCAGAAAGTGGTGGAGATCGCTCCTGCACCGAACCTGGATGAGAACATCCGCCAGGCCCTCTACCGGGATGCGGTGGCCTTCGCCAAGGCCCTGAACTATGTCAACGCCGGAACTGTGGAGTTCCTGGTGGACACGGAGGGGGAGCGGGCCGGTCAGCACGTCTTCATTGAGATGAATCCCCGCATCCAGGTTGAGCACACCGTCACTGAGGAAATCACCGATGTGGACCTCGTGCAGGCGCAGATGCGCATCGCTTCGGGTGAAACCCTTGCGGATCTGGGGCTGAGTCAGGATTCGGTGTCCATCAAGGGCGCTGCCCTCCAGTGCCGTATCACCACGGAAGACCCCTCCAACGGCTTCCGCCCCGACGTCGGAAAGATCACCGGCTACCGTTCCGCTGGTGGCGCTGGTGTAAGGCTCGACGGCGGCACGGTCTACTCGGGTGCCGAGATCAGCCCTCACTTTGACTCCATGCTGGTCAAGCTGACCTGCCGTGGCCGTGACTACCCGGCGGCTGTGGCCCGTGCGCGTCGTGGCCTGGCCGAGTTCCGCATCCGTGGCGTGTCCACCAACATTCCCTTCCTTCAGGCAGTGCTGGCGGACCCGGACTTCAACGCCGGAAACGTGGCCACGGACTTCATCGACAAGCGCCCTGAGCTGCTCAAGTCGCACATCTCCGCGGACCGCGGAACCAAGCTGCTGACGTGGCTTGCCGAGGTTACCGTGAATAAGCCGAACGGCGAGCTCAAGGTCCATTCCGATCCCGCCAGCAAGCTGCCCGCCATCGATGGGCCGGTTCCCGCGTCAGGTTCCCGCCAGAAGTTGATTGAACTTGGGCCGGAAGGCTTCGCGAAGGCACTTCGTGAACAGCAGGCGCTGGCCGTCACGGACACCACCTTCCGTGACGCACACCAGTCACTGCTGGCAACACGTGTCCGTACCCGCGACCTCGTGGCTGCGGGGCCCGCAGTCACTGCCCTCATGCCGGAACTGCTTTCGGTGGAGGCGTGGGGCGGTGCAACGTACGACGTCGCGCTCCGCTTCCTGGGTGAGGACCCGTGGGACCGTTTGGCTGCTTTGCGCAAGGCGTTGCCGAACACCTGTATCCAGATGCTGCTCCGCGGCCGCAACACTGTGGGCTACACCCCGTACCCGGAAGAAGTGACTGAGGCTTTCGTCAACGAGGCCGCTGCCACGGGCATCGACATCTTCCGTATCTTTGACGCCCTCAACGACGTCAACCAGATGGCCCCCGCCATCCGGGCCGTACGTGCCACCGGGACGGCCGTTGCGGAAGTTGCCCTGTGCTACACCGGCAACCTTCTGGACCCCAACGAGGACCTGTACACCCTCGACTACTACCTGGGCCTGGCCCAGAAGATCGTCGACGCCGGTGCACACATCCTGGCCATCAAGGACATGGCAGGACTCCTGCGTCCGGCCGCTGCCGCGAAGTTGGTGTCGGCGCTCCGTGAGCGCTTCGACCTCCCCGTGCACCTGCACACGCACGACACCGCGGGCGGCCAGCTGGCCACTTTGCTTGCGGCAGTCGACGCAGGCGTGGACGCCGTTGACGTGGCAGCGGCCTCCCTGGCCGGCACAACCAGCCAGCCAGCAGCGTCCGCCTTGGTTGCTGCCTTGGCCAACACGCCCCGCGATACCGGGCTGAGCCTGGCCAACGTTGGCGCGCTCGAGCCCTACTGGGAAGCTGTACGCCGCGTCTACGCCCCCTTCGAATCCGGTCTCCCGGGTCCCACAGGACGCGTCTACCAGCACGAAATCCCTGGCGGCCAGCTCTCCAACCTTCGCCAACAGGCCATCGCCCTTGGTCTCGGTGAGCAGTTTGAGGCCATCGAGGACATGTACACGGCGGCCGACCGCATCCTTGGCCGCTTGGTCAAGGTCACGCCGTCCTCCAAGGTCGTGGGCGATCTCGCGTTGCACCTCGTCGGACTCAACGCCGATCCCGCGGATTTCAACGAGAACCCGCAGAACTACGACATCCCTGATTCCGTCATCGGCTTCCTCTCCGGCGAACTCGGTGATCCTCCCGGAGGCTGGCCCGAGCCGTTCCGCACCAAGGCCCTTCAAGGCCGCAGCGTCAAGGTGCGCGACGCCGAGATCAGTGCCGAGGACAGCGCAGCGCTGAAGGGCGACTCCAAGACGCGGCAGCACACGCTGAACCGTTTGCTCTTCGCTGGACCCACCAAGGATTACCTGAAGAGCGTGGACACCTACGGGAACATCTCCGTGCTGGATACCCGTGACTACCTGTACGGCCTCCAGCAGGGGGCAGAGCACGTCATCGAGCTGGAGAAGGGCGTCCGCCTCATTGCCCAGCTTGAGGCTGTTTCAGAAGCCGATGAGAAGGGCATGCGCACAGTGATGTGCACGCTCAACGGCCAGTCCCGGCCGGTTGTTGTCCGTGACCGTTCGGTGGTGAGCAACGTCAAGGCTGCTGAGAAGGCAGATCCGGCACAGCCGGGTCAGGTTGCGGCGCCGTTTGCCGGGGCAGTTACGGTAACGGTCAAGGTAGGCGATGCAGTGAACGCCGGCGATACCGTCGCCACCATTGAGGCGATGAAGATGGAAGCATCCATCACGACGCCGGTGGCGGGCACCATCTCACGCCTCGCCATTTCCTCTGTGGAGCAGGTCCAAGGCGGCGACTTGCTGCTGGTGATCGGCTAGCCGAACACGCAAAAGTACCCCGTCCGGAATCCGGACGGGGTACTTTTTTGATTCCCGGTTGCTAGGAAGCGCGGGGTGCTGAGTACATTTCCTCAATGACGGCGTCGAAGTCCTTCATGACCTGCGCGCGCTTGACCTTGAGGGACGGTGTCAGGTGCCCTGAGGCTTCAGTAAAGTCCGCCGGGACAATCCTGAAGGACTTGATGGCCTCGGCCTGGGAGACGGACTGGTTGGCCTTGCTGATGAGCTCCTGGACTGCGGCCTTCACCACCGCATGGTCAGTGGCTTCTGCGAGCGTGGTGCCCGCCGGCAGTCCGTGGCGGTCCAACCAGCCCGGGAGCGCTTCTTCATCCAGGGTGACCAAAGCTCCGATGAACGGCCGGTTGTCGCCCACCACCAGAACCTGGGAAACCAAGGCATCAGCGCGGATCTGGTCCTCCAGCAGGGCAGGAACCACGTTCTTACCGCTTGCGGTAACAATGATTTCCTTCTTGCGGCCAGTGATCTTGAGGAAGCCGTTGCTGTCCAGTTCGCCGATGTCTCCGGTGCGGAACCAGCCGTCAACGAACGTTTCGGCCGTCAGGTCTTCACGGTTGTAGTAGCCGCGCATCACGCAGACGCCCTTGGCGAGGATTTCGCCGTCGTCGGCGATCTTCACCGAGTTGCCAGGGAGCGGGGCGCCTACGGTGCCGATCCTGATCATGGAGGGGGTGTTCACCGAGATGGGGGCAGTGGTCTCAGTGAGGCCGTAACCCTCCAGGATCTGCAGGCCGATGCCTTGGAAGAAGTGGCCCAGGCGTTCACCCAAGGGGCCGCCACCGGAGACGGCGTGCGCAACCTGGCCGCCCATGGCGGCACGGAGCTTCCCGTAGACAAGTTTGTCGAACACGGCATGCTTGAGCTTCAAACCAAGACCCAGCGAACCGGCCTCGCGCGCCTTGGAGTAGGCGATCGCAGTATCCACTGCCCGGTGGAAGATGGCACCCTTGCCGCCGTCCTCCGCCTTGGTCAATGCCGAGTTGTAAACCTTCTCGAAGACCCGGGGTACAGCCAGGATGAACGTCGGCTGGAAGCTCTGGAGGTCAGCCAGCAGATTCTTGATGTCCGGGGTGTGTGCCACCTGGACGCCGCCGGCCACGGCCAGCACGGAAATGAAGCGTGCAAAGACGTGGGCCAGGGGGAGGAACATGATGGTCTTGCCCGATTCGTTAATGATCTCGGGCAACGAAGCACGGGCGTTTTCGGACAGTTCCACAAAGTTGCCGTGCGTCAGCTCGCAGCCTTTGGGCCTGCCAGTGGTGCCGGAGGTGTAAATGATGGTGGCGAGGTCCTTGAGGCCGGCCGCGGAACGGCGGGACTCAAGTTCGTCGTCGGGGACGCCGGCGCCAGCAGCCCGCAGGGCATCGAGTCCGGCACCCTCAAGCTGCCAGACGTTGGCCACGGACGTGATGTCCTCCGCGGCCACGGCCTGGCGGATGATGTCCTCGTGGTGAGCCGCTTCGCCGAAGGCAGCCACAGCACCGGAGTCACCGAGGTTCCATGCCACTTGCGAAGGGGATGACGTCTCGTAGATCGGGACGGAGACGGCTCCGGCAAACCAAATGGCGAAGTCCACAAGGGACCACTCGTAGCGGGTGCGGGACATGATGCCCACACGGTCGCCTGCAGCAACACCACTGGCGATGAGGCCTTTAGCCAACGCCCGAACATCCTCAAGGAAGTCCTTGGCGCGGATGTCCTGCCACTGCCCACTCTTGTCCAGCTTGGAGAAAAGAGCAGGGTTGGATGCTTTTTCTGCCTCGCGGATCACGAAGTCCGTGATGTTGGTTTCCGGGGCGATGTTCACGAGGGGAGGAACACTTATTTCACGCACGGGTAGCTCCTTTGATATCCACGGGCCACGAGGGGCTGCTTTCACTCTAGTATGCCCGCTCGAGCTGGTGTGTTCTATTTCACCTACTGGCGAGTAACTTTACGGATGAGCAGTCATTTCAAGCAAATGGGGCCCTTCTTCGCCGTGCAATGCGGATGCCACTCTGCCCTCCGGAATAAGATGATGGGATGCCCGCACTACGGTCCAGTTCCCTGGTCAGACCCAAGTCCCCGGCCTCGGCGTGGAGGGATGCGCCCTGGGCCGCCCGGCGGAGCCATTTAGGCCGCCGCGGCCTGGCGATCGGGATTGACATTGGCGGCACCAAAGTGGCTGCCGGAGTAGTGGACGCCGAGGGCCGGGTCCTCGCCGAAGCCCGTAGATCCACGCCGGGCGCAGACCCTCGTGCCGTCGAGCAGACCATCGTGGAACTCGTGAACGAACTCAGTGCAGGCCACCGGATCGCTACGGTAGGAATCGGCGCCGCGGGATGGATGGACCTCGACGGCGGCACGGTACTGTTCAGCCCGCACCTGGCCTGGCGCAACGAGCCCTTGAGGGACAGCCTCCAGAAGTTACTCAGGCGACCTGTCCTCCTGACCAACGACGCCGACGCCGCGGCGTGGGCGGAATGGCGCTTTGGCGCAGGCCAAGGCGAAAGTCGCCTGGTATGCATCACGCTGGGCACGGGAATTGGCGGAGCCATGGTCATGGATGGCCGGGTGGAGCGTGGACGCTACGGCGTGGCCGGGGAATTCGGACACCAGATTATTTTCCCCGGGGGACACCGCTGCGAATGCGGCAACCGCGGTTGCTGGGAGCAGTACGCCTCAGGCAACGCCCTGGGACGGGAAGCCAGGCAACTGGTACGAACCAATTCCCCGGCTGGTTGCGCACTGTTGGAAAAGGCGGGAGGGACCGCAGAGAACCTGTCCGGGGCGGCCGTGACCTCGCTGGCGCTCGCGGGCGATGCCACCTCGCGGGAACTCATTGCGGACCAGGGCGAATGGCTGGGGTTGGGGTTGGCCAACCTCGCGGCGGCGCTGGATCCCGGGATGTTTGTCATCGGCGGAGGCCTGTGCGACGCGGGGGAGTTACTGGCCGGTCCGGCCCGCGAGTCATTCGCAAAGAACCTGACCGGGCGGGGTTTTCGGCCCATGGCCAGGATAGAACTCGCGGCCCTCGGTCCGCGCGCAGGCATGATCGGCGCGGCAGACCTGTCCCGGGTCAGTGGCCGGGCGCGAAGCTAGCAGCTAGAGGCGGGCGCCGTCGTCGTCCTCATTCTTTTCCTGCGGAAGCCGCATGATCAGGTAAACCACCGATGCCACGAAAACAGCCACGATGCCCAGCGTGGCTGTCAATGGCGCGGACCTCCAGAACATGGCGGTGAAGAGCAGGGCGATCGGTCCGCCCACCGCACCAAACCATGCCAGCATGACCAATGGTTCAGTTCCCGCCAAGCTCGGGGGGTCTTCGGGAATGAACGTGTGGTCCTCGTCCTCCACCTCGAAGTCACGGGGTCCGGACGGCCTCCCAGCTGCTTCGGCGTCTGCAGGGGCTGTTTCAGCATCGGACTCCGGTTCCTGTGCCGGGGTGGAGAGTCCCAATGGATCAAAGTCCTTGAAGCTCCGGCCATGCCCGGGCTGCAGATGCTCCGCTTCGGTGACCTGGCCCTCCAGGCTGTCTTCAGGCAGTTCCCCGGCCGGGCCGGACTGTGTAGCCTCCAACCGGGACACAAGATCCAGCCACACGGCGTCGTCGTCCTTGTTGGCGCTTTGATCAGCTGAATTGGGATCAGGCCTGTTCATGGGCTGTGTCCTTTTCGGAGGAAGGCCCGTGCCCGGCCAAGGCCGCTACGGTCTTTTGAATGAACTCGACGGACCCGGCAAAAATCTCCGGCGCATCATTGTCCAGGGTGGCTACATGGCGGCTGTTGTGGAGATAAGTGACCTCCACCGGCGCCTGAACCCGGGAACGGAGGAAGTCCAGGCTCGCGGTGGAGATCACGTTGTCCACTGTTGACTTGTAGACCCGGACGGGTGAGCTGATGCGGGGCAGGATCGCCGCTGTATCTTTGTACATCTTCTTCAACTGGTGAGCGGCCGCGACGGGGGTGCGGGCGTAAGCGCCCTCGTCCTGGTCCGGTTTGAGGATGTCATTGGCGATCGAAGGGGTGGTTTTCACTACGTACTTGAGCGCAGCTACGATCACAGCCCGGGGATCGTCAAGGACCAGCCCCGGGTTCACCACCACTGTTCCTGCCACAGGACGGGTGGCTGCGATCCGCAACGCCAACGTTCCACCCATGGACAAACCCGCAGAGAAAACGTAGTCGCACTCGGAAGCCAGCTCGAGATAAGCATCGTCCACGGCACGGTGCCACTCGCGCCATGAGCGGTTGGCCATGTCCTGCCACGACGTCCCGTGCCCAGGCAGCAGAGGCAGCCTGACGGCATAGCCGGCCTCTGCAAGGTGTTGGGCCCACGGCCTGACGCTGTGGGGGCTCCCTGTGAATCCGTGGGACAGGACGACGCCAACGCGCGGCCCAACCCCATTCCAGCTGCTATGGAACGGCGAGAAATCCGGGAGCATTTTCATGATGACTCTGAGGCTACTCTGTCACCGGCGTGCTGACGGAAAAAGTGGGCCGATTCTTCAAAAATGGTGGGTGCATCAACATCCAAGGTGGCCACATGCCCGCTGTGGGGAAGGGTGACCACCTTCAGGCGCGAGGATGAAATGTATTTGCTGATGGTGGCCACTGAACTGGGCGGAATGACACCATCCACCGAGGACTTGAACACCAGGGCGGGGGCCTCAACATGGGGCAAACCCCGGGTGGCCGCGCGGAAGAGCTTCTTGAGTTCATGCACCGACTGCAGTGGCGTCTTGGAATAGTCGCCGGTTTCAGCGGTGGCCGGGGCTGGTGAGTCCTCCTCTATGGGAGTGGTGGTCCTCATGACGTACTTGAGGGCGCCCACATACTTCACCCTGCGGTCATAGAAGCTGAGGCCCGGATTGACCAGAACCAGACCGGAAACATCGTGCAGTGAGGCTACCCGAAGGGCAAGTGCGCCTCCCATGGACAGCCCTGCCACGAAACAGCTCTCAGTCTTTTCGGCGAGGTCCAGGTAGCTCTGCTCGAAGGTCCGGTACCAGTCCTGCCAACGCGTGGTTGCGAGATCCTGCCAACTGGTGCCGTGGCCGGGGAGGAGAGGCACGGAAACAGCAAATCCCTGGGAGGCCAAGTACTCAGCCCAAGGGAGCATGCTGAGAGGGCTTCCTGTGAATCCATGGCATATCGCCACGCCTGTGGAGGCATTGGGTCCATGCCCCTCATGGTGGAATGCGAGCGGCGCAGCGGGTGAAGAGCGTTCCGTCATGTGTCCCATCGTGTCACTTCTCCGGACATTTCTCACTGGAGTAGGGTTGCTGTTGAGTGCCGGCCGGGTTGCCCGGATGCATGCCAACCATTCGGCCGTGAGAGGACAAAAGTGTTCTATTGGGTCATGAAGAGGATCTTTCTTGGTCCCATCCTCAAGCTCTTGTTCCGTCCGTGGGTAAAGGGACTGGACAACGTTCCGGAAAACGGCGCCGCCATCCTGGCGTCCAATCACCTGTCCTTCTCGGACTCCATCTTTCTGCCCCTGATGGTTCACCGCCCCGTGATCTTCCTGGCCAAGTCCGAGTACTTCACCGGAAAAGGGCTCAAAGGCCGGCTCACTGCCCTGTTTTTCCGGCTGAGCAACCAATTGCCCATGGACCGTTCGGGAGGCGCGGCATCGGAAATGTCGCTGCAGGCCGGCAAGGACGTCCTGAGCTCGGGCGGCCTGCTGGGGATCTATCCGGAAGGCACGCGCAGCCCGGACGCCAGGCTCTACCGCGGGAAAGTGGGCGTGGCCAAGCTGGCACTGCAGACGCGCGTCCCTGTGGTGCCCGTGGCCATGATAGGCACGGAGAAGGTCCAGCCCATCGGTAAACGGCTCCCCAACATCCGCCGGATCGGGCTCATTTTCGGGCAGCCCTTGGACTTTAGCCGTTACTACGGCATGGAGGATGACCGCTTGATCCAGAGGGCTGTGACCGATGAAATCATGTACGAATTGATGCGGCTTTCCGGTCAGGAGTACGTGGATGAGTACGCAGCAGTGGTCAAGGCCCAGTTGGCCGGCAAAGGCCCGGAGCCGGTCCACAAGATTGAGGTTGCCGAAGAGTCCGCCGCGGACATAGCTGAAGACAGGGACGATCCCCGGAGTGACGGGGCCGGATCCACGGAGAGACTGTGACGCATGCGGCGGCATCGGTTACGGCTGCAGTCCCGCAACCTTGCCGCGGGCTACTACTCTTGAAGGGTGACTGAGCTAACCGCGAACACCGCACCCTCCGCAGCAGATCCTCTTGCCAGTACCGCCCAGAGCGGCGCGGCAAATTACCCCGGCCTCGACGCCTGGCGGGACCTGCCGATTTCCCAGCAGCCCACGTGGTCCAACTCTGAAGTCTTCAAGGCTTCCGTCAAGGAACTCTCCGTGGTGCCGCCCTTGGTCTTCGCCGGTGAAGTGGACGTTCTGAGGGAGCGCCTCGCGGCTGCTGCCCAGGGCAAGGCTTTCCTCCTTCAGGGCGGCGACTGCGCTGAGACTTTTGAGGCCGCTACCGCGGACAGAATCAGTGCCCGGGTCAAGACGATCCTCCAGATGGCAGTCGTACTCACGTACGGCGCTGCCATGCCCGTCATCAAGATGGGTCGGATGGCCGGACAGTTCGCGAAGCCGCGTTCCTCCAATGACGAGACCCGCGATGGCGTGACGCTTCCCGCTTACCGCGGCGACATCGTCAATGGCTACGATTTCACCCCCGAGTCCCGCGCTCACGACGCCGGCCGGATGCTGAAGGCCTATCACACCTCCGCTTCCACGCTGAACCTCATCCGCGCCTTCACCCAAGGTGGCTTCGCGGATCTTCGCCTCGTTCATCAGTGGAACAAGGGTTTCACTGAGAACCCGGCACACGCACGCTACGAATCACTGGCGCGGGACATCGACCGTGCCATCAGCTTCATGGACTCCTGCGGTGCTGACTTCGAAGCACTCAAGCGCGTGGAATTCTTCGCCAGCCACGAAGCACTGCTGCTCGACTACGAACGCGCACTGACCCGCATCGATTCGCGGACCGGACTGCCGTACGACACCTCCGCCCACTTCCTGTGGATCGGCGAGCGGACCCGCGAACTGGACCACGCCCATGTGGACTTCCTGTCCCGTGTGCGGAACCCCATCGGCGTTAAGCTTGGCCCCACCACCAGCGGTGATGACGCCCTGCGCCTCATCGACAAACTGGACCCCAACCGCGAACCGGGCCGCCTCACGTTCATCACCCGCATGGGCGCCGGCAACATCCGCGAGAAGCTGCCTGCCGTCGTCGAACGCGTCACTGCATCCGGCGCGCAGGTGCTGTGGGTGACTGACCCGATGCACGGCAACACGGTGACCTCGCCGAACGGTTACAAGACGCGCAACTTCGATGACGTCATTGATGAGGTGCGTGGCTTCTTCGAGGTCCACCAGTCCTTGGGCACAGTACCTGGCGGACTTCACGTTGAAATGACCGGCGATGACGTTGCTGAGTGCCTGGGTGGTGCTGATCCTATCGACCAGGACGCCTTCCTGGACCGCTATGAGTCGGTGTGCGATCCCCGCCTCAACCACATGCAGTCCCTTGAGATGGCGTTCCTCGTGGCCGGAGCCCTCTCCAAGAAGTAGAGGTACAACAGAAGTAGAGATACAACAAAGGCGCGGTCCGGATCCTTCGGGCCGCGCCTTGTGTTGTGGTTGAAAAACGTTAGACAACTGTCAGTGTCACCACTGAGTCCTCCGGTACCTCGGCATTGACGGGATTCTGGTCGCGGACGGTGCCGAAGAACCCGCCCAGGACTTTATTGACCTCAACTTTGAAACCCAGTTTCTTCAACTCCCTTTCAGCTTCGGCGGCCTGCTTGCCGATGAAACTGGGGACCTTCACCAACTTAGGCCCCTTGGACACTGTGAGCGTGACAGCTTCGCCCCGGATCAGCGTGCCGTTGGCCGGAACCTGGGAGACCACGGCGCCTTTGGGAACCGTCTTGTCGTTGACCGTCTCCGGAGCGATCACGGCTTTCAGGCCGGCGTCCTGAAGGGCTTTGACGGCTGCATCCTGTGCCAGTCCACGTACGTCGGGAACCGGAATGGGCTGCGGACCCTTGGAGACCACCAGCGATACCGGGGTGCCATGCCTGACTTCGGTGCCTTTGGCCGGGTCCTGGGAAATCACGACGCCGGCCGGAACCTTTTCGTCGAAAGCCTCCGTGACGTTGCCCAGGGCCATCTCGGCTGCATTCAAGGCAATCTTGGCTTCGTCCAAGGTGCCACCGGCCAAACCGGACAAGGGGAAAAGCTGGGCACCTTTGGAAACGAAAAGCGTGATGGGCTGGAACTTCCGGACTTCCGCCCCGGATTCAGGTTCGGTTCCTACGGCCAGCCCTGCAAGGATGTCGTCGTCGAAAACGTCCCGCGGTTCAGAGTTGAACCCGGCAGTGCGGAGCAGCTGCTGGGCTTCGGCAACGGTTTTATTCTTGACGTCGGGTACGGTGCCCGGAGATCCGGGTCCCATCCCGAAGAACCAACCGGCCGATGCCGCAAGCGTTGCAAGAATAACGATCACGATGGTCCAGATGATGCCGCGGCGGCGGGGATTTCCCTCGCGTAGCGGGCGGCTCGGAGTTGCTGCTGCCCGTGCGCGGTCTTTGCTCTCTTGCCGTTCGAGTTTCTTCAGTTCCCGCTTGCCGGGCTGGCGGGCGTCCTGATGGTTCCCGGGAACAACGGCGGCGCCTTGTGGCCTGCCGGGACCTCCCGCCGCCAAGATGGTGGTGGGGTTGCTCTGCTGGGAGATCAATTCCGTAGGCGAGGCAACTGTGGCCAGGGCTTCCGTGGGGTTGGCATCCAGACTGCCCAGTTCGGTGGTTGCCGCACCGGCCACGGAAGAGCCTGCCGGCCTGGAGGATGCCTGTCGGCGGTCCAATTCCTCGTCCGTCAGGGTGGTGCGTATGTGGCGGAGTTCGGTCAGCAGCGCAGCGCCATCCACGGGCCTGTTCTCGGCGTCTACGGCAGTGCACCACTGCACCAGTTCATCAAGGTCCTCTGCAAGGCCTGGAGCAGCATCTGAGGGGCGTCCCACCACGGCGTTGACGTGCTGGTAGGCAACCTGGATGGGGGAGTCTCCCGCGTAGGGCTGTTTGCCAGTCAACATCTCATAGAGCATGATGCCGGCCGAGTAGATGTCGCTGCGGGCATCTGCGGGCTGGCCGAGAACAAGCTCGGGAGCCAAATAGGCCACTGTGCCTATCAGGGCGCCGGTGCTGGTGTTGGCTGAGATAGCTCTGGCCAGGCCGAAGTCTCCCACTTTGATGCGTCCGTCGTCAGCTATGAGGACGTTCTCCGGCTTGACGTCGCGGTGGATCAGGCCGGATCGGTGCGCGGCGGCGAGGCCTTCAATCACGGGATCGATCAAGGCCAGTGCAAGGCGTGGCGGCAACGGGCCCTGTTCGCTCAGGGTGTCGCGCAGGGTATGACCCTTGACGTACTCCATGACCAGGTAGGCAATGTGGCCGTCCTCGCCTTGGTCGAGAACTCCTACGATGTGCGGGTGCGAGAGACTCGCGGCCGCTTTGGCTTCGCGGCTTAGACGCTGCAGGAATGTGGGGTCGTTGGCCAAATGCGGGTGCAGGACTTTGAGGGCCACGTCTCGCTCCAGGCGCTGGTCCGTGGCCAGGTAAACAGTGGACATTCCGCCCCTCGCCAGGCGGGAACGGACCGTGTACCGGCCGTCCACGGTGGTTCCGATGAGGTGGTCCTGCGTTGGTTCTTGCACCATACGATCCTAAACGAGGCAGGGAAGGGGCCCGAATCCACGCGGGATGCGGGCCCCTTCCGAGGTGGTGCTGAAGGCCTAGCCGAAGGTGCGCTGGCGGGCCTTGATCGATTCGACGTAGCGCTTGGTGTCGTCGTACATGCCGTACTTGCTGACGGAATATTGTCCCTGGTAGTAGCCGGCGATTGCCGTGTCCAGGTCCTTGCTGGTGGCGATGAGTGTCCGAATGATGGCCACACCCGCCGTGGCATTGTCGTAAGGGTCCAGGAGGTTGAGCTTGCGGCCCACCAGATCCGACGCCCATTGCCCGGACGAGGGGATGACCTGCATGGTGCCAATGGCGTTGGCGGGGGAGACGGCGCGCTGGTCGAAGCCGGACTCCTGCTCTGCGAAGGCCAAAGCCAGGGACGGGCTCACTCCCATGCGCCGGGCAGTGTCCGCCACGATGCTCTTCATCTCGGCGCGGCTGGGCACCGGTGAAGCGTTGAGCAGGGCCTTGTTCTCGTTGGCGGAGCTGACAACTGCCGGCGGGTAAGTGAAGCCGAGGAACGTGCTGGGAACCAGTGGCTTGGTCTCGCCAACCGGCTGCAGGCCGGCGCCGGGGATGGTGAGCTTCTGCCCCGGGTAGATGACAGTCGTGGCTGTGATGTTGTTATTGGCGGCCATCAACGCCGCAAGCGAAACCCCGTGGCGGGAAGCAATGGAACTGAGGGTGTCGCCTGCCTTGATGGTGTAGGAACCCGTGCCGGCCAAAGGGGCAGGCGCCGGCGCCGGGGCGGCCGGTGCTGTGGGCGCGGATGGCGCTGATCCACCACTGACCTTGATCTTCTGGCCGGGGTAGATGATGGAGCTTCCGTTGAGCCCGTTCCAGCTGAAGATGCTGGACAACGGTACGCCGTGCTTGGCGGCAATGGCGCCCAGGGTATCTCCGGGGACCACGGTGTAGACGGTTGCGCTGCTGGGGGCGGGTGCGCTGGGGGCTGCCGGGGCCGGCTGTGCCGGCGCTGCCGGCGCTGTGCCGGTGAGCTTGATGGTCTGACCCGGGTAGATGAGCGTGGTGGCAGAAAGCTTGTTCAGCTGAAGAACTGCCGTTGTGTCCAGGTTGAAGCGGCGCGCGATGGCGCTGATGGTATCCCCGCGGACAACCGTGTAGGTGTCAGGTACGGACGGGGCCATGGGGCGCAGAGTGGAGGGAATGGTGGCTGCGACCGCATTGGCAGGAATGACGGAGCCCACGTTGACTGCTTGCGCCTTCATGGCCGCAGCGAGCGTGGCGGGGATCTTTCGCGGCTGGGGTGCCGGTGTTGCCATGGAGGGTTGGGCCAGGGCAAGCGAGGACAAAACCACGGCGGGAAGCGCAGCCGTGGTTGCCGCGATAACCGGCATGCTCATGGTTCGTTTCGGCGAGCGGGGCGTCGTCATGAAATGTGTCCTCATCTCAAACAGCGGGGGCTATTGTTAGCGCTGTTGTCAGTGTTACCAAAGTTGCTGATGTTATCAATGATGCAAATGTGATCAGTGTGAATCTCTCACACTTAGTCGATCAACACAACAATTCCTGTCAAACCCAACAAATAGCCACAATTGATGCGGACAAATGGGCCAGTACCCTGCGGCCCGGGGGAACCGGCCTTGGACTTCGGCTAGGCGTGGGGCGGGGCGGCGTGGCAACCTTGTTCCGTGAGTAATGTAGAAAGCCTTGTTTCCGACTGGCTGCCGCTGCCGGATGTCGCTGAACTTTTGGAAGTTTCCATCACCAAAGTCCACGGACTTCTGGATGAGCGTGCGCTTGTCGCCATCAGGCGGGGAGAGCGGAACATCCGTTCAATCCCGGCCCTCTTTGTCCAGGACGGGCATGTTGTAGACAGCTTGAAGGGAACCGTTGCGGTTCTCGGTGACGCCGGCTACAACGACGAAGAATTGATTATCTGGCTTTTCACCCCGGACGAGTCATTGCGGGGGCGTCCCATTGACGCCCTGCGCGAGGGGCGAAAGACGGAGATCAGGCGTCGCGCCCAGTCTTTGGCTTGGTAAAGTCGCTGGCTGAATAGCAGCGCCTCTCCAGCGGGAGACTGCCTAAAACGCGGACGACGGCGGTGATTCACCGCCGTCGTCCGCGTTTGCTTTCGCAGGTGCTGCAGGGGCTGGAATAAGCTTTTTGAACGCTACACAAGAGCTAAGGGCGATGAGTTGCCTCAGCCCCGAGGCCCCGGGGTTCAGGCTGCCCGGCTGACAGCGGCTTCGGCCAAGTGGCGCAATGCCACCAGCGGGAGTTCCTCAAGGGGAAGGCGTTCAAGAGCGTCGAACGCTCTGTTGCTTAGCTCGCCGATCAAAGATTCCGTGGCTTCCAAAGCGCCGCACTCAATAATGATGCGCCGTATTTCAGCTACCTCATCCTCCACCAGGAGGGGGTTGCCCAGCATGCGATCCAGGTAATCTGCCTCTGCCCGGGGTGCTTGGTTAATGGCAAACCCCACCAATACCGTTCGTTTACCTTCCCTGAGATCATCTCCCGCAGGTTTTCCGGTGGTTTCCGGATCCCCAAAGACACCCAGGACGTCATCCCGCATCTGGAATGCTTCGCCCAGCGGTAAGGAGAACTCCGAGTAACCCTCCATCAGGGCAGCGGGTGCTCCAGCCAGTGCCCCGCCCAACGCCAGTGGGTGCTCGGTGGAGTATTTGGCGGATTTGTACCGAATGATTGATTGTGCCCGGGCTACGGATCCGGCTCGGTCACGTACCGGTCCGGCCACTTCTTCCAGGATGTCGAGGTACTGACCTGCCATCACTTCTGCCCGCATCACGTTGAAGATGCGCCGCGCAGGGCTTCCCGCTGCTGCCCGGGGGCCGATTTCCGTAAAGGACTCTTCGCTGAAGGAAAGGCAGAGATCGCCGGTTAGGATGGCTGCCGCATCCCCAAAGCGGCCGCTGTCCAAGGCCCAGCCATTCACTTCATGGAGCTGGCTGAACCGCTTGTGCACGCTTGGGCCGCCGCGGCGGGTGTCGGAACGGTCAATGATGTCATCGTGGATCAGGGCGGCTGCCTGGAAGAGCTCAAGGGCACACCCGGCGGTAATGATGTCCAGGTTGTCGGCAGGGCCGCCGGCGCCTCTCCAACCCCAGTAGCACATCAGTGCCCGGAGGCGTTTGCCGCCCGTGACAAGATGCGAAATCGATCCAATGAGCGGCTCGACATCCGGAGAAACGGAAGCCATGAGTTCCTGCTGTGCGGAGAGGAACCCGTTCAATTTGCCGGCGACGCCGCCAATGAACTGTGCCTGCTCCGAACTGACAAGGGCAGCTGCCGTCACTTGACGGACCCGGCCGCCACGTTGGCGCCGATAGTGAACGTTGAGACGCCTTCCTTTTGCCTGACCGAAACATTCACCGTTTCGCCGTCACCACGGATGAAGTCCAAGGAAGTGACGTTTCCAACAGCGGATGGACCCGGGACGAGTTTGAAGCCCTGTGACTCCATGGAGGTCTTGTAGTAGTCCACAACCCCCTCCGGTGGGGCTTTGACCGTTCCGACGAGAGCCACGGTGGCTACTTCTGCGCTCTTGTCCACACTGCTGGAACGAATGGACGTGTTGGGCATGACCGGAATGAGCTGCGCAGGGAATCCAGGGACCAGTGCATTGACCGTGGCCGTGGCATCGGGTGCCGGTGCAGGTGTTTCGGTGAACGTCGTGGTTTCGGGTGATGCTGTGGACCCCGACGCGGAGGACGATGGGGTTGGAGCCGCCTGAGTGGACGCCGAAGCAGTACCTGATGTGGACGGTGCTGCCGAACCGCCGGGCGATGGTGTGCACGCGGACGCCGCCAAAGCGACACTGACTGCGAGCAGGGCAAACCCTCGCGATTGAGGAGTTCCAAAGAGCTTCACAGGGTATCCTTCCTGGGGCTGAGCCGGACTTTGCCTCCAGTTTAGTCAGTGGCCGGGCATAGTATTGCCGATGTGAGGCAGGAAGCATTCGGTGGCGCTCAAAGCGCCGGCAGCAAGCCGCCCCGCAGTGCCGGAGATGCCCTGCGGGAAATGCGGCGAACCAGCATACTTCACGTGGATATGGACGCCTTCTTCGTCTCCGTGGAACTGCGCAGCCGCCCTGAACTTCGAGGCAAGCCGGTCATTGTCGGATTCCCGGCTGAACGGTCCGTGGTGCTCTCCGCTTCCTACGAGGCCCGGGCCACAGGCGTGAAGTCGGCCATGCCGATGTCCATTGCCATGAGGCGGTGTCCATCGGCGGTGATCATCAACCCCCGGCACAAAGAGTATTACGAGGTCTCCGCCCGGCTCATGGAGATTTTCGCCTCCATCACCGACCTCGTTGAGCCGTTGAGTGTGGACGAGGCCTTCCTGGATGTGAGCGGCGCAATTCGCCGTCTGGGGTCACCGATGGACATCGGCCACCTCATCCGTCGCAGGGTTCAGTCGGAACTGGGCATCACGGCATCCGTGGGCATCGCCAGCACCAAGTTCGTGGCCAAGATCGCATCAACACGGTGCAAACCTGATGGCATCCTCCAGATCGATGCCGAGGACTCCGTCCCTTACCTCCACAGCCTTCCAGTCGGCGCCTTGTGGGGTGTCGGCGGAAAGACGGCCGAAGTGTTGTCCCGTCTGGGTATTCGCACCGTTGCCGATGTCGCAGCAACTCCGCTGGCATCGCTCAAGAAGGTTCTGGGAGCAAGTGGTGAGCATGTCCACCGCTTGTCCATGGGTATTGACCCACGGCCGGTAACTCCAACCAGGCTTGAGAAAAGTATCGGGGCGGAGGAGACGTTCTCCGTGGATACAGGGGACGAGGCATTACTGCACAGGGAATTGCTGCGCCTCTCGCACCGTACCGCCATCCGGCTCAGGAGTTCAGGCATGTTGGCCAGGACTGTGGCGTTGAAGCTGCGGTACTCGGACTTCTCAACAGTGACACGCAGCCGCACGGTGCAGACTCCCGTGGACAGCGCCCAATTGATCTACCAGGTGGCCGTGCAACTCCTTGAATCCTTGGGCAACCGTTCCATGAGCGTCCGGTTGGTGGGGGTTCGGGCCGAACAACTGGAGCCAGCCGGCCAGACGTCCCTGCAGTTGAGTCTCGACCGGCGGGACGACAACTGGCGGGCGGCCGAACAGGCACTGGACCGTGTCTCCGAACGTTTTGGGTCCAAAACTCTTCTACCAGCGCGGCTTTTGGAGCCCGGGAAGCCCGCAACGGACACCTGAGCCGCGCACGGTTTCCCGGCAGGACTCAAGGCGTCTTTCAGAACGGCGTCGGACAAACTATCCTATTTATTACAGAGATTTAAATCGTCTGGACAAACTGTTTCCTGAACAGTCGGCCCCGAGATGCCCGCTGAACCAAGAGGGGATTTTTGGGGAACGATTTTCTTGGTCCGATCGTTGTGGAAACAGACGCACAGGAAGCGTTATGTCCAGACGCTGGCTGACTAAAGGAGGTCGCGATGCCCCTCTCGGAGCATGAACAGAAGCTGCTTGAGCAACTTGAAAAGCAACTTCATGAGGACGATCCGAAGTTCGCCAACACCATGGGTTCGGATCCCATCCGCAGCTGGTCTACCCGGCATGTGATCATAGGTGTGCTTGGAGCCATTGCCGGCATCCTTCTCCTGCTTGTTGGAGTATCACTGCAGGCGATACCTGTGGGTGTCCTCGGTTTCGTCGTCATGGGTGCTGGCGTCTATTTCGCCACGTTGCGTGGCGCGGCCTTCGGCAAAGCCAATAAGGGGAAACCCGGCAAGAGCAAGCCAAAGAGTTCGTTCATGAGCAGCCTGGAAGAACGCTGGGACGAACGGCGTCGGGACGACCACTGACATCCCGCTTCGAATCAGCGGCCGGCAGCCCCGGTCCCTCCTGAGTCAACCATGCCCCTGAGGTTCAACGGGGCATAACGAAAGACCCGCGCTGCGGGTCTTTTCGCATTTAAGGGCGGCTACCCAGCAACAGGGAGGGTCTGTCCATTTCCCCGTCCCTTGGCTCCCATCCTTTGGCTCTCCGCGGTTCCTCCACCTTCCACCCTTTTCTCCTCTTTCCCCCTTCTGTTGTGAATCAGGCCGGGCATTTTCGGGGCCGGAGCGAGGAACAAAGGGCCCTGACGCCCAGGACGCTGCCCTGCTGCATTGGCTCCTCCACTTTCCGCCACCCTTCAAAAACCGCGTGATTTCAGGCCGGATGATTCTCAAAGTGGTGGAGAAACGCCCACCAGTGCGTTGACTGTGGGGCATTGTGGAGTAAAGTGGAGCGCATAAGAGGGTAGTGGCAGTGTTGGGAATGTGCGGGCACCTTTGATTGAGGGGCGGTGGGGCCAGTGTTTCTGGGTACTCACTCGCCGCGTCTCGATGAAAAGGGCCGGATCATCCTTCCAGCCAAGTTCCGCGAGGAGCTTGCTGATGGATTGGTTCTCACCAGGGGCCAGGAACGCTGCATCTACGTCTTCAGTCAGAAGGAATTTGAGCGCATCCACGAGTCGATGCGGGAGGCACCACTGTCTTCCAAGCAGGCGCGTGATTACATTCGGGTTTTCCTGTCTGGAGCCTCTGATGAGGTACCTGACAAGCAGGGGCGCGTGACGATTCCGCCGGCGCTCCGGACTTACGCAGGGCTTGGGCGGGAATTGGCAGTCATTGGCGCCGGTACCCGGGCCGAGATCTGGGCCGCCGAAGCTTGGAATGAGTACCTCAATGAGAAGGAAGCAGCCTTCTCGGAAACGGATGACGACAATCTCCCCGGGTTCATCTGACCCCGGTGGGAGGAAGCCGCTGTCCGGCTTCTTGAATGGGATCTCCAGCCGCCCATCGAACTGTCTTCCTGGCTCAACTTCCCCTGAGCCAGGCGGCGGCCGATAGGCGCGGATGGGGATCCGATTCAAGAATCAGCAGGTAAGCGATTGAGGAAAGAGGAGGCAGCGTGGAAGAGCAGGACGCGGCAAAGCCCACATCGGAGCGCCACGTGCCCGTCCTGAAAGACCGCTGCATCAATCTGCTCGCACCCGGCTTTGAAGCCGCCAGGAAACGCGGCGAAACCCCAGTCGCCATCGATGCCACGTTGGGCATGGGAGGACACTCCGAGGCAATGCTGCAGCGTTTCCCGGATCTTCACCTGGTGGGCATCGACCGCGACGAGGAAGCGTTGGCCTTGGCCGGTGCCAGATTGGAACCCTTCTCTGACCGTACTGACCTTGTTCATGCGGTGTATGACGAGATTGAGGACGTCCTGCTGGACCTTGGCATATCCGAGGTCAATGGCATTCTCATGGACCTCGGAGTTTCGTCCCTGCAGCTCGATGAGCGTGAGCGGGGCTTCGCGTACTCCTATGACGCCCCTTTGGATATGCGCATGGACACCAGCCGCGGCCAAACGGCAGCTGATGTGGTCAATAACTACACCGAAGACGAGCTGGTGCGCATCATCCGTAAATGGGGCGAAGAGAAGTTCGCCGGACGGATCGCCAACCGGATCGTCAATGCCCGCGCGGAGAAACCCTTTGCAACCACGGGGGAGCTCGTAGAGCAGATCCGCAGCGTTGTTCCTGCCGCCGCAGCCAAGAGCGGCGGACACCCCGCCAAGCGGACCTTTCAGGCCTTGCGGATTGAGGTCAACGAGGAACTGGACGTCCTGGAACGCGCAGTTCCGGCAGCAGTGGCCGCGACGGCCATGGGTGGTCGGATCGTGGTCATGTCCTACCACTCGCTGGAGGACAAGATCGTGAAGTCAGTTTTCCAATCAGGTTCCAAATCGTCGGCGCCACTTGGCTTCCCGGTGGAGCTTGAAGAACACAAACCCGAATTGAAGACCATCACCAAGGGCACGGAAGTGCCTACGGCAGCAGAAATCGCTGAAAATCCCCGCGCGGCGTCTGCCCGGCTGAGGGCAGTGGAGCGTATCAAACCGAGGAGAGACGCATGAGCAACGCCGCAGCGAAGACTTTGCCCTCCACGGTGGGCAGCGCCGCCCGTAGCCTGTCCGCGCCTGCGGAAAGGGCCGAGCCCGCCCGCAAGGCCCGTACACCTCTGTCGCTGGTACGCAGTGCCCCGGGCAAGCGAAGGACTCCGTTCGTGGTCCTTTGCTTTGTGGCGATGGCGGCCGCCCTCCTGACGGTCCTGGTACTGAACATCTCCGTGTCCACAGCGCAGTACCAGTTGGTGCAGCTGAAAGCCGAAGCTGCCACGCTCAACAAGGAAAACCAGGACCTGACACAGAAGAAGCAGAACTACGAAGCTCCGCAGAACCTGGCTGCCAAGGCTGCAGAATTGGGAATGGTTGCTTCCACAGTCAAGGGTCAGATCGATCTGAACACCATGGCAGTGACCGGTAAGGCATCACCGGCGGTTAAGGGAGATAACCCCGGTGCCCTGCTCGCTCCGCCGGCCGTTGAAGGGTTGATCGATGTGGTTCCGTCGGTGACTACCAAGGACCCGTTGGAAAGCCGCAAGCCTGAGGCAACTCCAGCGGCCCCGGCTGCAACGCCGTCCACCCCGGCGGCAACCCCGGCGTCCCCCGCGGCCGCCCCGCCCGTCGAGCTCCACGGGGGCTCGGTACCGGCACCCCAGCAAAAGGCTCCAGGGCAGTAGATCGTCAAACCACCGAAGCAGGGCCAGCAGCAAGGAATCAACGTGGCAAAGAACCCCGGCACATCGACAAAAACGAAGACGCCGGCGGCAAGAAAGCGGTTGCGCGTTGGCCTTGGCATCATGCTGACCCTGCTTCTTGTGGTGGGCGGCAAACTCTTCATGGTCCAGGGCCTGGATATGGGCGGAATGGCTGAAGCTGCGCTGGCGAGCCGCCTGACACCGCAAATTCTTCCTGCTGAGCGGGGACAGATTGTGGATGCCAATGGCACAGTCCTGGCCAGCAGTGTGATCCGCTACAACATCGTGGTGGACCAGACCGTAAATACCAGCACGGAAACCTTCCACCGTTTCAATGAAAAGACTGAGAAGCTGGACGAGATCACCCGTGATCAGGGGATTGCCGACCTCGCCGGACTTCTGGGCGCGGATGAAAGCACCATCCGCGAATCGTTGACCGGAGAGAAGCAGTACTTTGTGGTGGCAAAGGACGTCAAGCCGGAACTGGAAGACCGGATTTCCAAACTCTATATTCCTGGTCTCAGCGCCGAGGGTGTCAGCAAGCGCGTATATCCCAACGGCAGCGTTGCCGGCGGCGTGGTGGGTTTCCTCAAGGACGGAACCAACGGTCAAGCCGGCATCGAACAAACCCAGGACGAGATTCTTCGTGGTGTTGAAGGCAAGCGTGTCTTCGAGATCGGTGCTGACGGACTGAGGATTCCGGTGGCCACTGATGAACTCACCCCTGCCGTTGATGGTAGCGACGTCAAGCTGACACTGAATACGGACATTCAGTACTTTGCCCAGCAAGCCATCCAGAGCCAGGTCAACAAGATGAACGCCGAGTGGGGTTCCATTGTGGTGATCGACACCAAGACAGGCAATCTCATTGCTTTGGCTGATACCAATGCACCGGACCCCAACGACCCCGGGAAGGTTGATGCCAAGGATCGCGGCGTCAGGTCCGTGACGGCAGCCTACGAACCCGGTTCGGTGCAGAAGATGATGACCGCTGCGGCCGTGATTGAAGAGGGGAAGTCATTTCCCCTGGATCACTTCACCATTCCCTCGGCCTACACCATTGATGGGCAGACGTTCACCGACGCGTTCGAGCACGGCACCGAAGAACGTACCCTGGCCGGAATTCTTGGGTGGTCCATGAACACCGGAACGGTGATGGCGGGCAGCAGGCTCACCAAGGAACAACGGTATGACTGGTTGAAGAAGTTCGGCATCGGAGAGCAGACGGACATCGGCCTGCCCGCCGAGGCCACGGGCATACTGGCCAAGCCCGAGCAGTGGGACGACCGCCAGCAGTACACGGTGCTTTTTGGGCAGGGTGTCTCGCAATCCACGCTCCAGACCGTGCGCGCGTTCCAAAGCATCGCCAATGATGGCGTGATGCTGCAGCCCAGGCTCATTGACAGCTACATCACCCCGGAGGGTGAGGAACAAAAAGTGCCCGCCAAGGACTCACGCCAGGTGGTTTCCAAGGAAACTGCCCAGCAAGTCCGGGACATCCTGGAAAGCGCCGTGACCGAGGGGCAGATTAAGGACGCAGCCATTGACGGCTACCGTGTGGGGGCCAAGACGGGAACGTCCCAGGCGCCCCGCGAGGATGGGCTGCCCGGGTTCGACGGTTTCACGGCCTCCATGGTGGGCATGGCACCCATGGATGACCCGAGGTTCATCGTGGAGGTGGTCCTCCAGCGCCCCAAGGGAAACATCTATGGCGTCACCAATGGTCCCGTGTTCCGATCGGTGATGTCACAGGTCCTGCGGACCTACAACGTGGCACCGTCCACCGGAACGCCCGCGCGGTTGCCGCAGTTCGTCAAGTAAGCTTCTTGGGCGTCTGTTTCGGCCAAATATCGATCCACCACTAACGGCCCGGGCGCCGCTGGCCCCCAGCCGGTCGTTCCACGAGCACCAACGGAGAACCACGTGTCAGAGCACAATGAGGCAGCTACCAACGCCACGACGCCGGAGGCCGGCCAGAGCGGCTTTCGTCCCGCATCAGTGGCTGCAGTGCCGTTGGCCACCATCGCGGAAACACTCGGTGTTGCCGTTCCTGAGTCCAGCCAGGACAGGGGAGTGACCGGCATTACCCTCAATTCGAGGGCCGTCGAAACCGGTGACCTTTATATGGCCTTGCCCGGCGCCTCCCGTCATGGTGCGGACTTCGTTCCGCAGGCCATCGAGGCAGGTGCGGTTGCCGTCGTCACGGACGACGCCGGGGCGCGCCAACTGGCGCTGGCAGGTGAGCAGCCGGTGCCGGTTCTCATCGTCGCCCAGCCGCGAACCGCCGTCGGACGCCTGGCTGCTCTGATCTATCGCAGCCAGCCTGCCGATGGCGGGTTCCCGACGTTGTACGGGGTCACCGGTACTAACGGCAAGACCACCACCACCTACTTCATCAACTCCTTGCTCACAGCTTTGGGTAAGAAGCCTGGCCTGATCGGGACCATCGAGATCCTTGCGGGCGGGAAGCCGATCCCCAGTCTCCTCACGACGCCGGAATCCACGGATGTCCATGCGTTGCTGGCCCTGATGCGCGAACGGGGACTGGATGCCGCATCAATGGAAGTCTCATCCCACGCCATCTCTTTCCACCGCGTGGACGGAGTGATGTTCGACGTCGCCGGATTTACCAATCTGACCCAGGACCACTTGGACCTGCACGGCAGCATGGACGAGTACTTCCGGACCAAGGCGGAACTCTTTACCGCCGGAAGGGCCAGGCACGCCGTGGTCACGGTGGACGACGAGTGGGGCCGCAAGCTGGCCGGTACGGCCGACATTCCTGTTACCACCCTCGCGACCAAACTCGTCGATGCAGGCGGCCCGGACGCCGACTGGAAGGTTGCCTCCACTACGGCGCGTGGGCTGGGCTCGGAATTTGAGCTCCGGCACACCGACGGACGGACCCTGCGCGTCCACACGGGCCTGCCTGGCGATTTCAATGTGGCCAACGCAGCCCTGGCCACTGTCATGGTCCTGGCCTCCGGGGTGGACGAAGTGACGCTCCAAGCGGCCTTGGATACGCACGATCCCTTCACTGTGGCAGTCCCCGGACGCATGCAGCTCGTTTCGGCACAGCCCGCTTCGGTTGTTGATTTCGCTCACAATCCGGACGCTTTGTCCCGAGCCCTTGAGGCCGTTCGCTCTCCCAAGGAAGGATCCCGGGTCATCGTGGTCTTCGGGGCAACCGGTCAGCGCGACCAAGGCAAGCGCCCCACCATGGGTGCAATCGCTGCCCGCCTCGCCGACGTCGTGATCGTCAGCGATGACGATCCCCACGACGAGGACGGGGCAGGAATCCGGGCCGAGGTGCTCCAGGGGGCCTACGCTGCCCGGGATTCCGAGAACCTGAACAGCGAAATTATCGAGTCCTACCCCAGGGATGCAGCCATCAGGCTGGCCGTCGACATGGCCACCACCGAGGACACCATCCTCATCGCCGGGCGTGGCCATGAGGTGTGGCAGGAGGTCAAGGGCGTGAATCTTGCCCTGGACGACAGAGTGGAGTTGCGGGCCGCCTTGACATCCAAGGGATTCAGCGTTTCAGCGGACCAGCGGATAGAGTCCTAAACCGAGATGATTGCACTTACTGCGGCGGAGATCGCCGACATCACCCATGGCCGATTGACCGGAGATCCGGACGTCGTGCCCACTTCCGTCGTCACTGATTCCCGGGAAGCGACGCCGGGATCGTTGTATGTGGCCAAGCCCGGCGAGCACGCCGATGGGCATGACTTCGTAGATGCCGCTTTCGAACGCGGTGCCGTTATGGTCCTCGCCGAACGCGAAGTGACCGACGCCGACGGCCGCCCCTATCCCGCCGTCGTGGTTGAGGACGCTGTCCTGGCCATGGGGGCGCTGGCAGCGGAGTCCGTGAGCCGCATCCGTGCTGAGCGCAAAAGCCGTGGCGAGGACTTCACCGTCATCGGCATTACCGGTTCCGCGGGAAAAACCACCACCAAGGACCTCCTTGCCGGTGTGCTCTCCACGGCCGGTGCCACGGTGGCACCCCAGGGCTCCTACAACGGCGAGGTGGGCGTCCCGCTGACGGTCTTTGCCGCCGACGCTGGCACCCGCTTCCTGGTGATCGAGATGGGTGCAACAGGTCTGGGCCACATCAAGTACTTGGCTGAGATGGTCAAGCCGGATATCGGCGTGGTCCTGGTGGTTGGCACTGCCCACGCCGGTGAATTTGGTGGTGTGGAGAACATCGCCAAGACCAAAGGCGAACTGGTGGAAGCCTTGAGCGAGCACGGCACGGCCGTGATCAACCTCGATGACGGCCGGGTTGCTGCCATGCGCACCCGGACCAAGGCCAAGGTGCTGGGGTTCACGGCTTCGCCGGCCACCACTGAAGAAGTGGAAGCACGCAACGTTGTGGTCAATGGGCAAGGGTTCCCGGACTTCGATCTTGTACTGCCCGACGGCGGCCCGTCCGTTGAGGTGCGCAGCCGCCTGATCGGTGGCCACCACGTCACCAATCTTTTGGCAGCAGCCGCCGCCGCGTTCGCCGCAGGCATCCCGGCCGCTGACATTGCGTCCTCGCTCAGTTCCCAGTCCGCAGCCAGCCGCTGGCGGATGGAGCGCACTGAACGTGAAGACGGCGTCACCATCATCAACGACGCCTACAACGCCAACCCCGAATCCATGCGGGCTGCCTTGCGAACGCTGGCCGACCTGGGACAAGGCAGAAGGACCTGGGCCGTTCTGGGAGCCATGCTTGAGCTCGGTGAGGACTCCATCCGTGAGCACACCGCAGTGGGCACCCAGGTGGTTCGCCTGAACATTTCCAGGCTGGTGGTGGTGGGACGTGCAGCCCGTGCGCTCTACGTCTCAGCCATCCAGGAAGGATCCTGGGGTGACGAGTGTTCCTTCACCGAGACAGTGGAAGAAGCGTACGAGCTGCTTCAACGTGAGCTGGAACCCGGAGACCTGGTGCTCTTCAAGTCCTCCAACGGTGTGGGCCTACGGCATTTGGGTGATCGGATAGCATTACCTCCACGGGCCGAGCCCACCGGAGAAAACGCGGATGAAGCTGCCGCAAGCGAAGGGAACGAGCTGCTGTGATTGCACTTTTGATCGGCGCTGGCGTCGCCCTTCTGGTGGCCCTGATCGGGACACCCCTGTTTATCAAGTTCCTCGTAGCCAAGAGCTACGGACAATTCATTCGGGACGACGGACCGACGTCGCACCACACCAAGCGCGGCACGCCCACCATGGGCGGAACCGTGGTGGTGGCTGCCGTGCTGATCAGTTACTTCGTGACGCACCTGATCATGTGGATGATGAATCCGGCCTCTGCCGGCCCGTCCGCATCCGGGCTGTTGCTGCTGTTCCTCATGGTGGGTATGGGTTTTGTTGGTTTCCTTGATGACTTCATCAAAATCTCCAACAAACGCAGCCTTGGCCTGAACGCACGCGCCAAACTGATCCTGCAGGCGGCTGTGGGCATCATCTTTGCGGTGCTGGTCCTTCAGTTCCCCAACGAGGACGGCCTGCGCCCCGCTTCAACCCAGATCTCCCTGGTCCGCGACATCCCATGGCTGGACCTCGCTTTTGGCGGAACAGTAGTGGGCGCCATCTTGTTTGTGCTGTGGTCAAACCTGATCATCACCGCTGCCACCAACGGCGTGAACCTGACCGACGGCCTTGACGGGTTGGCTGCCGGAGCGTCCATCATGGTCTTCGGCGCGTACACCATCATGGGGATCTGGCAGAGCAACCAGGCCTGCGGGTCACCCCGGGAAGCCGGCAGCGGGTGCTATCAGGTCCGCGACCCCATGGACCTTGCCATGCTGGCCGCGATACTCAGTGCGGCGTTGGTGGGATTCCTGTGGTGGAATACCTCACCTGCCAAGATCTTCATGGGGGACACCGGTTCCTTGGCCATTGGTGGTGCCGTTGCGGCGTTCGCCATCCTGTCACGTACCGAACTCCTGCTGGCGTTCATTGGTGGTCTCTTTGTCCTCATCACCCTGTCCGTCATCATTCAAGTGGGCTTCTTCAAGCTCAGTGGCGGAAAGCGCGTCTTCAAGATGGCCCCGCTGCAACACCACTTTGAATTGAAGGGGTGGGCGGAAGTCACGGTGGTGGTCCGGTTCTGGATTCTCGCCGGGCTCTTCGTGGCTGCTGGCCTTGGGATTTTCTATGCTGAATGGGTGGTGCTGCTGTGAACGAAAGCCCGGAGATGTCGCCGTCGAACGCCGACAGGCTTGAGACACTCACAAGCTGGGATGCTGACTGGGCCGGTCTGCGCGTTGTGGTGACCGGCATCGGTGTGTCCGGCTTCGCGGCCGCAGACACCCTCATCGAACTCGGTGCAAAGGTGGTGGTGGTTGACGCCGCCACCAGCGCCAAGGCCGAAGCCCAGGCGGACACCCTCAAGATTGTTGGTGCCGTGGACGTGCTGCTGGGGGAGGAGGCCGTGACGGCCCTTCCGTTGATTGAGGAAAGTTTGCCGGACCTCGTGGTGACATCGCCCGGTTGGCGCCCCGACCAAGCACTGCTTGCCGCTGCGAAGCGAAAGCACATCCCCGTCTGGGGCGACGTTGAGCTCGCGTGGCGTCTCAGGGAGCGCTCCGGCCGCAAGACCGCGGACTGGCTGACGATTACCGGGACCAACGGCAAGACCACCACGGTGGGCATGGCCGAATCCATGCTCCAGGCAGCTGGGCTCAAGGCGATCGCCGTCGGAAACGTCGGCACCCCTATTCTCGACGCTCTCCGGGACCCGGTGGACTACGATGCCTTCGCTGTTGAACTCTCCAGCTTCCAGCTGCATTGGAGCCACTCGTTGTCTCCTGTTGCAAGCGTCTGCCTGAACGTCGCCGAGGACCATGTTGACTGGCATGGCTCCTACGCGTCCTACCTTGCGGACAAAGCCAAGGTGTATGAGAACACCCAAAAGGCGGCGATCTACAACGCCGAACAGATCGAAACTGAACGAATGGTGGAGAACGCCGACGTCGTTGAGGGGTGCCGGGCCATCGGCTTCACCACCAACTCGCCCGCCATCAGCATGGTGGGCGTGGTGGATGGCCTGCTTGTTGACCGCGCGTTCATTGCCGAGCGCAAAGACTCCGCGGCGGAACTCGCCGCCATGTCCGATCTTGGTCCCGTGGCCCCACGCCACATGGTGGCCAACGCCCTCGCGGCAGCGGCCCTGGTCCGTGCCTACGGAGTCGAGGCGGCAGCCGTGAAACAGGGCCTGGCCAACTACCTGCCAGGCGCCCACCGCATCCAGCTGGTGGCCAACAACAATGACGTCTTGTGGATCAACGACTCGAAGGCAACCAACCCGCACGCGGCCTCCGCCGCCCTCTCAGCTTTTCAGCGGGTGGTATGGATTGCCGGCGGTCTGTCCAAGGGTGTCAACTATGACGACCTCGTCAAAGAGCACGCGCCCCGGCTCAAAGCCGTGGTGCTCATTGGTACTGATACCGAGGCATTGGAGGGGGCCCTCCAGCGACACGCACCCGATGTCCCCGTTATCACGCCATCCAAGAGCGACACTGAAGGAGTGCAGACCGCAGCCGGAGACGCCGCTTCGCCGATCTATGGTGAGACCGTCATGTCCCGGGCCGTGGCATCGGCGGCCGGAGTGGCAACGCCCGGCGATACCGTGCTGATGGCACCGGCGGCTGCTTCCATGGATCAGTTCTCTTCCTACGCTCACCGTGGCGACGCTTTCGTCCTGGCAGTTCGCGAGCTTGTGGAAGGGCAGGCACCGACCACCGAGGAGTAACAATGGTCAGCACGCCCACCCGCACCCGCGGCAAAGAACCCCGGGACGGGAAGTCCAAAGCTGCATCTGTTGACGGGAGCCGCCCCAAAAGGCTCCGCGGACATTTGCGCGGCTTTTGGGAGAGCCTTGAAGGCAAGAGCAAAGCACCCAACAGCTCCACGTACTACCTGATCCTCGGCTGTGCCCTGGCCTTGACGGCCATCGGGATCATGATGGTGTTGTCCGCTTCAAGTGTCGAAGCCATTTCCGAGGGCAAGTCGCCGTACGCTGATGCCCTCAAGCAGGCGCTCTTCGGCGTCGTTGGACTCATCGCCATGTACGTCATCTCGCGGACCAACGTTAACTGGATGAAGAAACTGTCCTGGTGGGCGCTCGGCGCTGTGATTGTCCTTCTGGCCTTGGTCCAGGTCATGGGCAACACCGTCAACGGCAACAAGAACTGGATCGACATCGGAGGCATCACCCTCCAGCCCTCGGAGATGGCCAAGCTGATCCTCTGCGTGTGGATCGCTGCCGTTCTGGCGCGGAAGCAGAAACTGCTTCACCGCTGGATGCACGTCATCATTCCAGTGGTTCCCGGTGCCGGGCTCGTCATTGCCTTGGTGATGTTGGGCAACGACCTCGGAACAGTCATCGTCATCGCGGCGATCACCGCTGCCGGGCTGTACTTCGCAGGCGTTCCCGGCCGCATGCTGGCTATTGCCGGCGCGGTGGGTGCGCTTGGCGCTGTCCTGGGTACCATCAGCAGCCAAAACCGGATCTGCCGCATTACCTCGTGGTTGGGGACCGCCTCCACGCAGTGCACCGAGCAGTTTGACTTCGATTTCCAATCCACCAATGGCATGTATGGCCTGGCGCAAGGCAGCTGGACCGGACTGGGCCTGGGCCAAAGCCGGCAGAAATACAACTGGCTGCCGGAGGCGCACAACGACTTTATCTTCGCCATTATTGGCGAGGAACTCGGCCTGGTGGGAACCATCGTGGTGCTGGTCCTGTTCGCGATCCTTGGCATCGCCATCTTCCGCGTCGTTGTGAGGCAGACCGACCCGTTCCAGCGCACACTCGCTGGTGGCATCATGGTGTGGCTGCTCGGCCAGGCAAGCATGAACATGGCCGTGGTGACCCAGCTCCTTCCCGTGGTGGGCGTGCCTCTTCCTTTCATCTCCTATGGTGGATCCGCGCTGATCATGTCCCTCTGCGGTGTGGGCGTAGTGTTGTCTTTGGCCCGAGGCCAACTGCCGGCCCAACAGCGTTCAGGATTCTTCCCGCGCCTCATGTCCAAGACCGCACGAAAGCGTACCTAGCACTTCATGACTTCTGACTCCACCACCGTGCCCAAGCCTTTGTCCGTCGTCCTTGCCGGCGGTGGAACTGCCGGCCACGTCAGCCCACTTTTGGCTATCGCCGATGCCATCAAGGACCGACGACCGGACGCCGCCATCCTGGCTGTGGGGACGCCGTCGGGCATGGAAACCCGGCTCGTTCCCGCGGCCGGCTACGAGCTCGCCACCATCGACCGCGTTCCCTTTCCGCGGCGCCCGTCGGCCGACCTCGTCAAGCTGCCTGCCCGGTTGAGCGGCGCGGTGCGGCAGGCCCGGCGAATCCTGGAAGAGTCCCGCGCCGATGTTTTGGTTGGCGTGGGCGGCTACGTCTGCACACCCATGTACCTCGCCGCACGGAAACTTCGGATTCCCATCGTCATCCACGAAGCCAACATGAAAGCCGGCCTGGCCAATCGGGTGGGCGCGCGGTTCACCAACCACGTTGCCGTGGCATTTGCCGGGACCCGCTTGCGGGGTGCACGCCACGTGGGCATGCCCATGCGGCGGGCTATCTCGCAATTGGACAGGACCGTAGCTGCGCCTGCGGCAAAGGCCTCCTTGGGGCTGGATGCCAACCGCCCGGCTCTGATCGTCACAGGCGGCTCCTCAGGGGCGTTGAGCATCAACCGGGCCATCACTGCCGCGCTCCCGGCACTGGCGGCTGCAGGCATTGAGACCCTTCACATCACAGGCAAGGGCAAAGCGGTCAAAGACGACGACGGCGGCCTTCTCGCCGCTGACGGCTACCGGCAGGTTGAGTATGTGGACGGCATGGAGAACGTCTATGCCGCTGCCGACGTCATCCTTGCCCGTGCCGGGGCCGGAACTGTCAGCGAGGTAGCGGCTGTGGGTCTTCCGGCCGTATTTGTGCCCTTGCCCATTGGAAATGGGGAGCAGGCGCTGAACGCAGCCCCCTTGGTTGCCGCGGGTGGAGCGCTGATGGTCAGTGACCAAGACCTCAGCCCGGAATGGCTCCAGAGAGAATTGATCCCGTTGCTGACGGACCGCAGCAGACTCAAGGACATGGCCGGGAAATCCGAAGCCCTTGGTATCAGAAACGCCGATCAGCGAATGGCTGATCTTGTCTTGGAAGCGGTATCCGCATGACCAACAACATCGCCCCGATCGAGTCCCTCGGACGTGTCCACTTCATCGGAATCGGCGGAGTGGGAATGTCCGCGGTGGCGCGCATCATGGTGTCGCGCGGCGTCCCGGTCAGCGGAACCGATGTCAAGGACCTTCCGGTGATGCGCGACCTCTCCTCTGCAGGTGCGCGCATTGCGGTGGGCTACGACGCCGGAAACCTGGGCGATGCACAGACCGTCGTGGCCGGTTCAGCCATCCGTGCAGACAACCCGGAGCTGGTGGCGGCGCGTGAGGCCGGCCTGCCTGTACTGCACCGCTCCGAAGCCCTGGCCGCCACAATGGCCGGCCACCGGGTCGTCACCGTAGCCGGTACCCACGGAAAGTCCACCACCACCTCCATGGTGGCTGTCCTCCTGAAGGAAGCCGGCCTGGATCCCTCCTTCGCCATTGGCGCTAATGTTCCGGCCCTTGGCGTCAACGCAGCTCACGGAGGATCTGACATCTTCGTGGCAGAAGCCGATGAATCGGACGGATCATTCCTGAACTACCGTCCGCTGATTGCCGTGGTCACCAACGTCGAAGCCGATCACTTGGATCACTACGGGACGCCGGAAGCCGTCTTCTCTTCCTTCGATGCCTTCGCCGCGCTCCTGCCTGCCAACGGCGTTCTGCTGGCATGCGCCGACGACGCCGGGGCCAGGGCCCTCGCGGAGCGCACAGCGTCCACTGGGACAACGCGCGTGTTGACGTACGGAACCGCAGCCGACGCGGACGTCCAGCTTCACGACGGCGGCCCAGGCGACGTTTCAGTTGCCTTTGGCGGAGACGTCCACAGGCTTGAACTGCAGGTACCCGGACGGCACAACGCCTTGAACGCGGCAGCCGCGTTCGCAGTCGCCGTCGAACTCGGCGTGGAACCCGGCGCCGCCGCGGACGCACTGGGCCACTTCACGGGTGCGTCACGGCGCTTTGAGCTCAAGGGCCAGGGGAGGGGAGTGCGGGTCTATGACGACTACGCCCACCATCCCACGGAGGTCCGCGCAGCCCTGTCGGCAGCACGCTCCGTAGCCGCAGGCAACAAGGTGCACGTCCTCTTCCAGCCGCATCTGTTTTCGCGGACCCGTGAGTTCGCTCAGGAGTTCGCTGCCGCATTGGATCTGGCGGACACCGCTTTGGTCCTGGATATTTATCCTGCCCGCGAGGATCCCATCCCCGGGGTCACAAGTACTCTCATAACGGATCATCTGGTGAACGGCCGGCTCGTAGCAGCTGATGAAGCCGTGGACGCCGTGGCGGCCGTTGCCAGCGAAGGCGACGTCGTCCTGACGGTCGGAGCCGGCGACGTCACTGCCTACGGGCCGGTCATCGTGGCGGCGTTGGATGGCTAGCACCCGCAGGCCCACCTTCAAACCCGGCACGGGCCCGCGCCAAAGCAAGCCCGGCCGTCCCGGAGGTGACTCAGGGGAGGTCATCAGCGCTCAACGCTCCGTTGAGCCGGAAGCGGACACCTCGGTGACCAGTGCTGCGAAGGTGACCGGTGCCGCGAAGGCGGGCAAGGCGTCCCCGGCGGGCAACGTCATTGCGTTTCCCGAGCCCAAAAACCGCCGTCAGCGACGACTCGTTCTCTGGACGCTTTCAGTGGTGGCTGTGGTGGTAGGGGCCCTGATTGCAGGGGCTGTCTTTTCGCCGGTGCTGGCAGTGCGCACCATCACCGTGGACGGCACATCGTTAGTCACCCCGGATGCGGTGCGGACTGCTCTCGCCGGTCTCGAAGGCAAGCCGTTGCCGCAAGTCACCGAGCAGGAAATCAACGAACTCCTGAAACCCCTTGTCCAGGTCCGTTCGGCCACCATGGAAGCGCGGCCGCCGTCTGAGTTGCTGGTGCATGTGGATGAGCGCGTCCCGGTGGCACTGCTAAAGCAGGGGGACAGCTACGTCATGGTGGATGTGGACGGCGTGCAACTCGGCGCAACCCAGGATTTGGCCGCTGTGGCACTACCCTTGATAGACGCGGGAGTCGGGACTACCAACACGGAGTTGTTTAAGGCAATTGCTGCTGTTCTGGACACCCTGCCCGCGGATATCCTGGCAAGGATGTCCACCGCTTCCGCAGCATCACCGGACGCCGTTGAGCTGAAGCTGGTAGATGGAAAGACGGTAGTGTGGGGCAATGCCGATGACAGGGAGCTGAAGGCGAAGGCACTTGAAGCGTTGCTGAGGATGCCGCCGGACCCGAAGGTCCCGGTCAGTGTCTACGACGTCAGTGTGCCAAGGCATCCCTTCACAAAATAGGCAGTTTGGAGAACGTAACCTGCGGCTGGCGGTGGCCTTATTTCGCGGCAATCACACGACACGCGCAAGCGGAGATTGCATGTGGGAACCAGAGGAAATACCGTCGCAGTAGAGTTACTTGACATAACTATAACCTTCAACTAGAGGGTTAAGGTCCAAGGATTCAAGTTGGACTCGATCAGTTTCGCTATAGGACACAAGCAAGGGGCACGAAACGTGGCAGCACCGCAGAATTACTTGGCCGTCATCAAGGTCGTCGGCATCGGCGGCGGTGGCGTGAACGCAGTCAACCGTATGATCGAGGTCGGCCTTCGGGGCGTCGAGTTCATCGCCATCAACACCGACGCGCAGGCGCTGCTCATGAGCGACGCCGACGTCAAGCTCGATGTCGGGCGTGAGCTCACCCGCGGCCTCGGCGCAGGAGCAAACCCCGAGGTCGGCAAGCAGGCAGCAGAAGACCACGCCGACGAGATCGAAGAAGTTCTCCGCGGTGCTGACATGGTCTTCGTCACGGCAGGCGAGGGTGGTGGCACCGGAACCGGTGGTGCTCCCGTGGTCGCGCGCATCGCCCGCTCCTTGGGTGCGCTGACCATTGGCGTCGTCACCCGTCCGTTTACGTTCGAAGGCCGACGTCGCGCAGGCTCCGCCGAGGCCGGCATTGACGCCCTCCGCGACGAAGTCGACACCCTGATCGTCATCCCCAACGATCGCCTCCTGTCCATCAGCGACCGCAATGTCTCTGTCCTGGACGCCTTCCGTTCCGCGGACCAGGTCCTCCTGTCCGGTGTCCAGGGCATCACTGACCTCATCACCACCCCGGGTCTGATCAACCTGGACTTCGCTGACGTCAAGTCAGTCATGCAGGGCGCAGGATCGGCCCTGATGGGTATTGGTTCCGCCCGTGGTGAAGACCGTGCCGTCAAGGCTGCGGAACTCGCTATCGCCTCCCCGCTCCTGGAGGCTTCCATTGACGGTGCCCACGGTGTCCTGCTGTCCATCCAAGGCGGCTCCGATCTCGGTCTCTTCGAAATCAACGAGGCCGCGCGCCTTGTTCAGGAAGTGGCCCACCCGGAAGCGAACATCATCTTCGGTGCAGTCATTGACGACGCCTTGGGAGACGAAGCACGCGTGACGGTTATCGCTGCAGGCTTTGATGACGTCAAGGCAACCTCGCCTTCCATGGATCAGTCCCGTCCGGCCCAGAACCCGGTGCCGTCGGAAAGGCCTGCTGCTCCGAGCAGTGCGCCGTCCAACGCTGCAGCCCCGCAGCACGCCACGGCAGGAATCGGTGCTGCAGGCCTGAGCAACTGGGGCCAGCAGCGTCCCTCGGCTCTGCCGGCAGACTCTGGCTTCGACGTCGACCTCCCCGCAGTGGTTGAGCCGGACCTTTCGGGCAGCCGCTCCGATGATCTCGATGTTCCTGACTTCTTGAAGTAAGCCGCGTTCGGAGAGTCAGTACCAGGTGTTTTGGTGGCGAAATGAAGTACGGCCCGGCGTTTCTGTAGCCTTCACGGATACAGGCGCCGGGAACCTGGCTCTCCACGTGCAGGACGACCCCTTGGAAGTGATGGCTCGTCGAGCCCGGTTGGAACAGGCTGTTGGCCTGGGCGGCGACGAGGGGTCACGGCAGTTCCAGTACATGGACCAGGTCCATGGAAATCACGTTGAGTTCGTTGAAGCCCACGGTCCTGGGCCGACGGCCGATGCCTTGGTCTCCGCTGCTCCGGCGCCATCCGTGGCTTCCGAACCTCTGGCAACTTCTCCGCGCCCCGCATTCTCAGGGCGATCAGCACAGCCTCTGGCCGTCATGGTGGCTGACTGTGTTCCGGTTCTGCTTGTTGGTACCGGCTCGGGTAACAGCCCCGTCCTGGCTGCTGCCCATGCCGGACGTCCCGGCGTCGCTTCAGCGGTGGTGCCCGCGACCGTCGCGGAGATGCGACGTCGGGGAGCTGTGGATATCAGCGCTTGGTTGGGGCCCTCCATTTGTGGATCCTGCTATGAAGTCCCGGAACAGCTGCGTGCTGAAGTGGCAGCAAAGTATCCCGAAACCTGGTCTTCCACCTCGTGGGGAACGCCTGCCCTGGATTTGCCGGCGGGTGTTCGTGCCCAGTTGGCCGCATTGGATGTCCCCGTGGAGTATTCGGGGGACTGCACCCTTGAGAACGACTCCCTATTTTCCTACCGGCGGGACTCCCTGACCGGTCGATTCGCAGGTTTGGTGTGGACGCATGACTAGCTTTGAAGATGGCGACGAACAGCGGGAAGACTCAGTTGGTGACCCCCGCGCCGCTGAGCTGGCTGAGCGGCTGGGGTTGGTGCGGAAAAGGATCGAGTTGGCCACGCGCGCTGCAGCTCGGAGTGATCTGCCGACATTGATGGTGGTGACCAAATTCCATCCCGCGGCCGACGTCCGCCGACTGGCAACCCTTGGCGTTCGGGATGTCGGTGAGAACCGTGACCAGGAAGCAGCCGCCAAAAGTGCTGAACTCTCAGAGGTTGACGTCCGCTGGCATTTCATTGGCCAGCTTCAGAGCAATAAGGCAAAGTCCGTGGTCAAGTACGCAGCTTCGGTCCAGTCCGTTGACCGTCCGCAGCTTGTTGAAGCTTTGGCCAAGGCCGTCGCCCGGGAGAAGGATGCCACCGGCCGTAGCGATCTTGACTGTTTCATCCAGGTGAGCTTGGACCACGACGCCGGTGCGCACCGAGGTGGCGCCAGCCCCTCGGATGTTGAGCTGCTGGGGGAAAAAATAGAGTCAGCGGAGGGCCTCGTGTTGTCCGGTCTGATGGCCGTTGCGCCTTTGGGGGCTGATCCGGACGCTGCGTTTGAGCGGCTGGCGGAGATTTCCGAGGCGCTCCGGGCCGTTCATCCTGCCGCAGTGGGGATTTCCGCCGGAATGAGCCAGGACCTGGAAGCAGCCGTGAGGTTCGGGGCGACACACCTGAGAATTGGCTCCGATATTCTCGGTTCCCGTCCAGCCGTGGGGTAGCGTCAAAGTATTGGAATGACGGGCCGGGGTTCCAATATGTCAAGTCATGGCGGCCCGCCTACTGCAGAAATGATAGGAGTGCACCATGGCTGGCGCTCTGCGCAAGACAATGATCTATCTTGGGCTCGCCGACGGCGATGAACACTACGAATCTGAGCAGTCCGTCCCCACGCACCACGATGAAGAACGCCCCCAGGCACAGGAACGGGAAGAGCGCCGCGCGCCTGCTCCCGTCCGGGAAGTTGTCCGTGAAATGCCCACTGTAGATGCCGAAGAGGAATACCGCGCACCCGTGACACCCATCAAGCGTGCGGCGTCCAGCCGCGAAGATGCCTCGGGCCTGAGGCAGATCACCACCGTTCACCCGCGTTCTTACAACGATGCCAAGGTCATCGGTGAGAGCTTCAGGGATGGCATTCCGGTCATCATGAATGTCACTGACATGGGCGAATCCGATGCCAAGCGACTTGTGGACTTCTCGGCCGGCCTCGTGTTTGGCCTGCATGGCAGCATCGAGAGGGTGACCAACAAAGTCTTCCTGTTGTCGCCGTCGTACGTTGAGGTCATCGGAGATGACAAGAAGGCCAGCGAAACGCAGGCCAGCTTCTTCAACCAGAGCTGACAATAGTTTTTTGCGGATGCCAGGCGGGTCAACCCGCCTGGCATCTGTGTTGCAATAGTAAGGACCGATCGGCATTCCGGAACAAGTGGGAGATCTGAGCTAACTCGTGGGCATTGTTTTCGGCCTTATATATATTGTGTTGTTGCTGTTCTTCATTGCCCTGATCATCCGACTCATCTTTGAGTGGGTCCAGATGTTCGCCCGCCAGTGGCGGCCCAGGGGTGTGGCGTTGGTTACAGCCCATGTGGTCTACTCCGTTACTGATCCTCCACTGAGCAGGCTCAGGAAGCTGATACCACCCCTTCAGTTGGGCGGAATATCCCTGGATCTGGGGTTCTTGATCCTGATTATTGCCGTCAGCATTGCCATGGCAGTGACCAACAACCTGGCGTAGCTGCTCCGCGGAACCCGGGCCACCGATGGTCCATAGGCCGCAAATTCTCCAAATCAACACGATGGTGTTGAATTGGAGGAACAAGATGATATTTAGGTACCGTAGTTTTGAACGGCCGGAAGGCCTACTGACTAACTAGACCAACGAGGTGACCAGATGGCTTTGACGCCAGAAGACGTTGTCAACAAGCGCTTTCAGCCGACCAAGTTCCGCGAAGGCTACGACCAGGACGAGGTTGATGACTTCCTCGACGAGATCGTGGTGGAACTTCGCCGCTTGAACCAGGAGAACGACGAACTTCGCAAGAAGCTCGGCGAGGCCGGTTCGGCCGTTCCCGCTGCAACTGCTGCGGCTCCGGTCGTCGAGAAGGTTCCGGCCCCGGTCAAGGTCGACAAGGAAGCTGAGGCGAAGGCCGAAGCCGAAGCCAAGGCCGCAGAAGCAGCCAAGAAGAAGGAAGCCGAGCAGACAGCAGCCGCTGCTGCAGCTCCCAAGGCGCCCGCTGCAAGCAACAGCGTCACCCCTTCCGCTGAGTCCGCTGCCGGCCTGCTGGCCATGGCACAGCAGATGCACGACAAGCACGTTTCCGACGGCGCGCAGCAGAAGGAAAAGATCATTGCCGAGGCTCAGATCGAGGCTTCCAGCCTCGTCAACGACGCCCAGGAGAAGTCCCGCAAGATCCTTGGTGCCCTCGAGCAGCAGCGCTCCGTTCTTGAACGGAAGGTTGAGCAGCTCCGCGGCTTCGAGCGCGACTATCGTTCACGCCTGAAGGCCTACATCGAAGGTCAGCTCCGCGACCTCGACGCCCGTGGTTCCGTTGCTGCCCCTGAGGTTGGCGAAGCAACCGCTGACGTTTAGCAAGTATTCTGAAAGCCGGTGGCTGAGGACTCCTCGGCCACCGGCTTTCGCTGTTAAAGACTGACAGCGTCAAAAGCTGACAGCAGCCCGCACGCTTCCCGAATGAAAGCACTATGACCGACGACTTCACCGCTGACGCCACACAGGCGACGCCTGCCGAGCGCCGTAAGTTGCGTCCTGCCATGCTCTGGCTCTTCGCCGGCTTTGCCGTGTTCGCCTACGTTTTTGACCAGCTCACCAAACTCTGGGTGACCAGCACCATGACGGAGGGTGAGCGGATCCCCGTGCTGCCTCCGCTGCTGCACTGGTACTACATCCGTAATTCCGGGGCGGCGTTTTCCATTGGGGAGAACGTCACATGGATCTTCACGATCGTCATGGCCGCCGTCTCGGTCGCTATCCTCTTTCAGCTGCGGAAGTTGGGCTCGGCCTGGTGGGCACTGTCCCTCGGACTGCTTCTTGGCGGTGCACTGGGCAACTTAACCGACCGCTTGTTCCGTGAGCCGTCCTTCGCCATGGGCCACGTGGTGGACTTCATTCAGTTGCCGAACTTCGCCATCTTCAACATCGCAGACTCGGCGGTGGTGTCCGGCGTCGTCATTATCTGCCTCTTGACACTGCGGGGGATTGGCATGGATGGAACGCGCCACGTGGCTGCCCCCAAGCCAGCCAAAGACGCCAAACCTGCCGGCGGCACCACCGGGGAGCCCGCTGGTGAGTAAATCCGTAGTGATTCCCGAAGAGCTCGCCGGGTTACGTGTTGATGCCGGCCTCGCGCAGCTTCTGGATATTTCCCGGTCCGCAGCGGCGCTGCTGATTTCCGAGGGAAACGTCACCAGCGGCGGTGTTGCGCTGGGTAAATCGGCCAAGCTCGTCGCAGGCGCATTGCTTGATGTCACGGTTCCTGAGCGGCCGGATCCCCTGGAAATCGTGGAGGAAGTTGTGGAAGGCCTGAAGATCCTGCTGGACGACGAGGAATTCGTTGTCATCGACAAACCCGTGGGGGTCGCAGCCCACCCTTCGCCCGGCTGGGTTGGGCCCACAGTAGTGGGTGGCTTAGCCGGTGCCGGGTTCAGGATTTCAACGTCAGGGGCGCCCGAGCGTGCAGGGATCGTTCACAGGCTTGATGTGGGGACGTCCGGTGTCATGGTGGTGGCCAAGACCGAGCATGCATACACGGTGCTGAAGAAGGCGTTCAAAGAACGCACTGTGGACAAGGTGTACCACGCAGTTGTTCAGGGGCTGCCCGATCCCCTCCAGGGGACTATTGATGCCCCGATCGGACGCCATCCGGGCCACGACTGGCGCTTCGCTGTGATCGAGGACGGCCGGCCCTCAGTGACCCACTACGAGGTCCTGGAAGCATTCGGCAAGGCAACACTGGTGGAAGTGCATCTGGAGACCGGCCGCACCCACCAGATCCGCGTCCATTTTTCAGCGTTGCGTCACCCCTGCGCCGGCGACCTGACCTATGGGGCGGATCCGCGCCTCGCAGCAACCCTGGGGCTCACGCGCCAGTGGCTGCACGCCCGCCAGCTCGGTTTCACCCACCCCCGCACGGGGGAGTGGGTGGAAGTCAGCAGCGAATACCCCGCAGATCTCCAGTACGCCCTGGATCTGCTGGCAAGCGGTTCTGCATAGACTGCCATCCCGTCCCGGTTCCGCATTGTGTCGGACCCGGGACGGTAGACTGTCGTGGTGACTTCCAGCAATGATTCGTTCGTCCATCTGCACACCCATACCGAATACTCCATGCTGGATGGAGCTGCCCGGCTCGGCGAGCTGTTTGATGAAACCGAACGGTTGGGCATGCCCGCCCTGGCCACGACGGACCACGGATATCTGTTCGGTGCGTTCGACTTCTGGCGCAAAGCCACAGACAAGGGCATCAAGCCGATCATCGGCGTCGAAGCCTACGTAACCCCCGGTACTGCCCGCGGTGACAAGGAACGCGTGCGCTGGGGCGACGAAAGCCAGCGCAAGGACGACGTCTCCGGTGGTGGCTCCTACACCCACATGACGCTCCTGAGCTACAACAACGTGGGCATGCGGAACCTCTTCAGGGCCTCGTCCATTGCTTCCTTGGACTCTGTCTTTGGTAAATGGCCGCGGTTGGACCGGGAGCTCCTCAACACCTACTCCGAAGGTCTGATCGCCACCACGGGTTGCCCTTCAGGGGAAGTCCAGACCAAACTTCGGCTCGGCCTCTACCGCGAGGCTGTGGAGGCCGCAGCAGAGTTCCGCGACATTTTTGGGGCAGAGAACTACTTCTGCGAACTGATGGATCACGGCCTGGACATCGAACGGCGCGTGACCGGCGACCTCCTGCGCTTGGCCAAGGAGCTCAACCTACCGCTGGTGGCCACCAATGACCTCCACTACACGCATGAGCACGATGCCAAGGCCCACGAAGCGCTGTTGGCAATCCAGTCGGGTTCAACGCTCCTGGAACCGACGTACGACAATGGCGGTTCCCGCTTCGCGTTCTCCGGCAGCGGCTACTACCTGAAGTCACCGCAGGAGATGCGTGAGCTGTTCCGTGATCACCCGGAAGCCTGCGACAACACGCTGCTCATCGCCGAGCGCTGCGAAGTTTCCTTCAACACCGGTGCCAACTACATGCCGCGTTTCCCTTGTCCTCCCGGGGAAGACGAGACGTCCTGGCTGGTCAAGGAAGTGGATACCGGCCTGCAGTACCGCTATCCCCAAGGCATTCCTGACAAAGTCCGGAAACAGGCGGATTATGAGCTCGGCGTCATCACGTCCATGGGGTTCCCCGGGTACTTCCTGGTGGTTGCCGACTTCATCAACTGGGCCAAGAATAATGGCATCCGCGTAGGTCCCGGACGTGGTTCAGGTGCAGGTTCCATGGTGGCCTATGCCATGCGCATCACCGATCTTGACCCGCTGCAGCACGGCCTGATCTTTGAACGCTTCCTCAACCCGGACCGCGTTTCCATGCCTGACTTCGACGTCGACTTCGATGATCGCCGCCGCTCCGAGGTGATCGACTACGTCACCAAGAAGTACGGCGATGAGCGTGTGGCCATGATCGTCACGTACGGAACGATCAAGACCAAGCAGGCGCTCAAGGACTCCTCCCGCGTGCTGGGCTACCCGTTCAGCATGGGTGAGACGCTCACCAAGGCGCTTCCGCCCGCCGTCATGGCCAAAGACATTCCGCTGGCCGACATCCAGAACAAGGAATCCAAGCGGTACAGCGAAGCAGGGGATTTCCGCCAGCTGATCGCCACGGATCCCGAGGCCGCCAAGGTCTTCGAGACCGCGTTGGGCATCGAGGGCCTGAAGCGCCAGTGGGGTGTTCACGCTGCCGGTGTCATCATGTCCTCGGACCCCATCATCGATGTCATCCCCATCATGCGCCGTTTCCAAGACGGCCAGGTCATCACCCAGTTCGATTACCCGACGTCTGAAGGCCTCGGCCTGATCAAGATGGACTTCCTGGGCCTCCGAAACCTCACGATCATTTCGGATGCCCTGGAAAACATCAAGATGAACCGGGGCGTTGACCTCGATCTTGAAAACCTGGAACTCGACGACGCATCCTCCTACGAGCTTCTGGCCCGCGGTGACACTTTGGGCGTGTTCCAGCTTGACGGTGGACCCATGCGGTCCTTGCTCAAGCTCATGAAGCCTGACAACTTCGAAGACATCTCAGCAGTTCTTGCGCTCTACCGGCCCGGACCCATGGGCGCCAACGCCCACACCGACTACGCGCTGCGCAAGAACGGGATCCAGGAAGTCATTCCCATCCACCCGGAGTTGGAAGAACCGCTCAAGGAAATCCTTGGCGGGACCTTCGGCCTGATCGTGTATCAGGAGCAGGTCATGGCCGTTGCCCAGAAGCTGGCCGGCTACTCGCTTGGCCAAGCAGACATTCTCCGCCGCGCCATGGGTAAGAAGAAGAAGTCCGAGCTGGACAAACAGTTCGCCGGTTTCTCCCAAGGCATGCAGGACAACGGCTACTCCATGGCCGCCGTCAAGACACTCTGGGACATCCTGCTCCCGTTCTCCGACTACGCCTTCAACAAGGCACACTCGGCAGCGTACGGCGTTATCTCCTACTGGACGGCCTACCTGAAGGCGCACTACGCGCCGGAGTACATGGCTGCACTGCTCACGTCCGTGGGTGATGATAAGGACAAGTCCGCCATCTACCTCAATGAGTGCCGTCGTATGGGCATCACCGTTCTGCCGCCGGATGTCAACGAGTCCTCGTTGAACTTCACTCCTGTGGGCACGGACATCCGCTTCGGCATGGGTGCCATCCGCAACGTGGGCGTCAACGTGGTGGATGCCATGGTGGCCGCCCGCACTTCAGAGGGCAAGTACACGTCCTTCAAGGACTTCCTCCTGAAGGTGCCGGCCGTGGTGTGTAACAAGCGCACCATCGAATCGCTGATCAAAGCCGGAGCGTTTGATTCGCTGGGCCACCACCGGCGTGCTTTGGCGATGATCCACGAAGAAGCCATTGATTCGGTGATCACGCTCAAGCGCAACGAAGCGATTGGCCAGTTCGATCTTTTCGCGGGCTTTGAAGACCAGGAGCCCGAAGCGTCGCTGACCACCGAGATCCCTGACCTGCCCGAGTGGGAGAAGAAAGACAAGCTGTCCTTCGAAAGGGACATGCTGGGACTTTACGTTTCGGATCACCCCCTGCAGGGGTTGGAGGGCGTCCTCAGCCAGCACGCGGAACAGTCCATTACGTCGATCATCGCCGAGGATGGACCGCACGACGGCGCCATTGTCACCATTGCCGGCATGATCACCTCGCTGAGCCGCAGGATCGCCAAAGCCAGCGGCAACGCGTACGCCCGGGCCGAAATCGAAGACCTCGGCGCTTCCATGGAGGTCATGTTCTTCGGCCAGGTGTACGGGCCCATCGCCTCGGTCCTGGCGGAGGATTTGATCGTCGTGGTCAAGGGGCGGCTGCAGCGCCGCGATGACGGTGCGGTCACCCTCAACTGCATGGAGCTTTCCGTGCCGGACCTCAGCGAAAGCGTGAATGGTCCCGTGGTGATCACCATTCCCACGTTCAAGGCCACCGAAGCGGTAGTAACGGACCTGCGTGACGTGCTGCGCACCCACCGCGGGAACTCCGAAGTCCGGCTCAAGCTTATGGGCGATACCAAGGTGGAAGTCATGGGGCTGCCCGTCCATATGCGGGTCAACCCGAGTCCATCGCTCTTCGGCGACCTGAAGGTGCTGTTGGGTCCGGCCTGCCTGGATAACTAGGCAGGTGGCCTGCGTGCCCGGTCAGATCTCGTAGTCGAGCGGAGCAGGCTTGCTGTAGCCGCCGCTGTGGTAAAGCAGGGGAGTGCCGTCATCGCCGACCTGCCCGTCAACAACCTCCACCACCACTACTGCGTTGTTCTCGAAGGACAGGCGCATCTGGATCCTGCCCACGAGCCAGCCGCTGACGTCTTTGAGGATGGGGACGTCGTGGGGGCCCGGTTCCCAGTGGTCGCCGTCGAACCGGTCGCGCGTCCGTGCGAAGCGATTGGCCAGGGCCTGGTTCTCCAGCCCCAGCATGTGGACTCCGATGTACTCCGCGTTGGCCACCGCCGGCCAGGAACTGGAGCTCCTGGCCATATTGAAGGTGAAGCGGGGTGGCTCCGCGGACAGGGAGGCCACGGAGGTGGCGGTGAAACCAAACGGGCTTCCGTTGAGGTTCGCCGTGATGATCGCCACGCCAGCCGCATGCCGACGGAACATCTCCCTGAAAGTCTGATCGAAGCCGGATGGTTCGCTTGACACGTGGGTATTCTCCTGAATTGTGGCGGTACATCTCACCTTCAGGGTATTCCTCCCATACTGCGAGACCCACATTTTGTTGAGTAGGCGTGAACCTTTGTTAATGTGTGTTGCATGACCGAGCCAATAATGCACGCCTCCGCCGTTGCAGAACCGATATCCATCGTGAAGCCGCGGAGGTCCAAGGACGTTCTTTGGCTGGTCCTTCCGGCTGCTTTGGGCGTGGTGGCCGGGGTGATCTGGTGGCTGCTTGCTCCGGGCGGGCTGAACCTGGTGTCCGGCAATCCGGACCTGGCGAATGCGGCCAACCCTGATTCCTGGCTTCCGCGAGACCTGGTCCTTGGAGCTTTGATGTTGCTGGCAGGCTGCCTCACCGGTGTCATGCTTGACGGCAAGCTGCAGGGTGAGGGATCCGGTCGACGTTTGGCCTTTGCCCTTGTTGGCGGCGCCTTGGGGGCTCTTATCGCGTGGCTGGTGGGTTTGCTTACCGCCCAGGTACTGGGTCCAGCCCCGGATCCGGCTCTTGGCCCCGGGTTTGGTTTTACTCTTCGCTCTTACGCCGTGCTGGTTCTGTGGCCCGCTGCGATTGCCTTTATCACGTTCGTCCTGGCCCTGTTCGGGGTTCTGTCAAAGAAGCCCGTAAAATAGCCGGGTGACCACTTCCTCGGATACTTCTGCCCCCTCCACTGACGCCCTTAACTTCCGGAGCATCGATTTCCGGGGCCGCCACCTCTCCTTGGCGGAGCTGCGTGCTGCCGTGCCCAGGGCGCAGCATCAGACCATGGCAGACGCGGAGCAGAAGGTCCTGGACATCATCTCCGAGGTCCGTAGCCGGGGCTTTGCCGCCCTGGGCGAACTGGCAAAGAAATTCGACGGCGTGGAACAGTCCCACCCCCGGGTCCCGGCGGAGGCGCTCACCAAGGCCTTGGCCGAGCTTGATCCCCAGGTACGGGCCGCCTTGGAGGAGTCCATTAAGCGTGCCCGGCAGTTTGCTGACCAGCAGCGCCCTGCCAACGTTGATGTCCAACTTGGTGCCGGCGCTGTTGTGAGCCAGAACTGGATCCCGGTGGGGCGCGTCGGACTCTACGTCCCAGGTGGACTCGCGCCCCTGGCGTCATCGGTCATCATGAACGTCGTCCCTGCGGTTGCTGCCGGCGTCGAATCCATAGCGCTGGCCTCCCCGCCGCAGAAAGACTTCGATGGCCTTCCGCACCCCACCATTCTTGCCGCCGCGAAGCTCCTGGGCATCGATGAGGTGTACGCCATTGGTGGTGCCCAGGCAATTGTTTCGTTTGCCTACGGCATCCCGGGAAGCGGAGATGAACTGCCGCTTGAGCCTGTTGACGTGGTCACGGGCCCCGGGAATATCTTCGTCGCCACGGCCAAGCGGCTGGTCAAGGGTGTAGTGGGCATTGACTCGGAGGCCGGGACGACGGAGATCGCCATCCTCGCCGACGCCACTGCACAGGCTCCGTTGGTGGCCGCGGATCTCATCAGCCAGGCCGAGCATGATCCCAAAGCAGCCTCCGTCCTGGTGACGGACTCCGCAGAGCTGGCTGACGCCGTCGTGCTTGAACTGGCACGGCAAGCCGGTGCCACCAAGCACAGTGCCCGCGTCCTTGAGGCGCTCTCCGGACCGCAGTCCGGTGTGGTGCTGGTGGATGATCTCGAGCAGGGCATCGCGGTCTGCAACGCGTACGCCGCTGAGCACCTGGAAATCATGACGACGGACGCAGCCGCCGTGGCGTCGCGGATCCGTAACGCCGGGGCGATTTTCGTGGGCGATTACTCTCCGGTGAGCTTGGGCGACTACTGCGCCGGGTCCAACCACGTACTGCCCACCAGCGGGACGGCTGCTTTCTCATCGGGGCTCAATGTCACCACCTTCCTCCGGGCAGTCCAGGTCATCAATTATGACCGCGCCGCTTTGGAGCAGGTCAGCGGTCATATCGAGAGCCTGTCCGGTGCTGAAGACCTCCCTGGCCACGGTGACGCTGTCCGGATCCGCTTCGCTCAGGAGCTTTAACCACTACATATAAGGGTGCCTACTACTACATGTAGTAATTACACGCTTGTCATTACAGGACGGCTGACCGTAAACTGGTGCCGGAAGTGAATCTTCCGGCACCTTTTGCGTATCCGGCGTCCTGCCGCATTCGATTCCGTGCCGGAGCTGTCAGGGGAGGCCCAGCGTGTATTGTCCGTTCTGCCGGAATCCCGACTCCCGCGTCGTCGACAGCCGTATGGCTGACGATGGCTCCTCCATCCGCCGCCGCCGTCAATGCCCGGAATGCGGACGCCGCTTCACCACCGTTGAGACCACCAGCTTGTCCGTCATCAAAAGGTCGGGCGTCGGTGAACCGTTCAGCCGGATCAAAGTCATCAGCGGAGTCCGCAAGGCCTGCCAGGGACGTCCCGTCACCGAAGACGACCTCGCCATGCTGGCCCAGGAAGTCGAGGAGAACATTCGTTCCTCCGGGGCAGCGGAAATCGATGCCCACGAGGTGGGCCTGGCCATTCTGGGCCCGTTGAGAAAGCTCGATGAAGTGGCGTACCTTCGCTTTGCGAGTGTCTACCAGGCGTTCGAGTCTTTGGAGGACTTCGAGTCAGCCATCTCGCTGCTCCGTCATGAGGCAGAAGAGGCCAAGGCAGGCGCCAAAGAAGCCACAGGTTCAGAAAAGAGCCAACTCTAGCTCCGGTGGCGGCAGCGGAGGGGAAGCCGCAGCCGCCACCGGCACCATGTCCGGTCTGGCGTCATCGTCCGCCGGACACGGGGAGCACTGCTCCCGTAATGTAACCGGCTGCGTCAGACATCAGCCACATCACTGCAGCTGCCACCTCTTCCGGTTCAGCTCCACGTCCCATGGGAATAGTTGGGTTCAGTCGCTCCACCCGGTCCGGCATTCCCGCCGCTGCATGAAGACCGGTGTTGGTGCTTCCCGGGGCAACGGCGTTGACACGGATACCTTGTTTGGCCACTTCTGCTGCCAGACCCACCGTCAGGACGTCAACGGCGCCCTTGGTGGCCGCGTAGTGGACCCAGGTGCCGGGGGAGCCGGCCTTGGTGGCTGTGGAGGAGATGTTGACGATGGATCCGCCGCTGCCGCCGTTGTCTGTAGAGAGTCTCCGGACGGCTTCCTGGCACATGAAAATCATGCCGGCAACATTGACGTCAACAACCCGCTGGACCGTCACGGCCGGTACGTCCACCAGGGTACCGATCAGGTTCCCGGTGATCGCGGCGTTGTTGATGACGGCCGTTACGGGGCCCAAGGCGGCAGCTTGGTCGAACAGACGCACGACGTCGGCGGGCTGGCTGACGTCTGCCTGCACGGGAAGTGCCCGGCGGCCATGGGCAAGAATGTCCCGGACCACCGCCTCTGCGCCTTCGCTGTCTGCTGAGTAATTGACCACGACGTCATAGCCGGCTGCCGCCGCGGCCTTTGCCACGGCGGCACCGATCCCGCGGCTGGCGCCGGTGACGATCGCGACTCCCGGTGCGTTGCGCCGGGCAGTGGTCCGTTCGTCGGCCATGCCGCGGCTACTTCGCGAGTTTGTGGTGCAATGCGACCTCAAGCGCGGCGCCCACGATCCCGGCGTCGTTCTTCAACTTTGCCGTGACTATTTTGGTCCGCAATTGAAGGTGCGGGAAGTACTCGTCGGAGCGCTTCGAAATGCCGCCGCCCACAATGAAGAGTTCCGGGGAAAACAGGAACTCAACGTGCTGGAGGTAGCGGTTCAACAGGACGCCGTACTCGTCCCAGCTCAGGCCATCGCGTTCGCGGGCAACGGCTGAGGCCTTGGTCTCGGCATCATGTCCGTCCACCTCGAGGTGGCCGAGCTCGGCATTGGGGACCAACTGACCGTTGAAGATGAAGGCCGAGCCGATCCCGGTACCCAAGGTGATCACCAGGACAGTGCCGTCCACACCTTCGCCGGCGCCGTAGCGGGCTTCGGCGAGACCTGCCGCGTCGGCGTCGTTAATGACCTCAACGGGGCGGCCGAGGCGCTTGGTGAAAGTGGCATCGATGTCGGTGTTCAGCCAGGTCTTGTCCACGTTGGCCGCCGAGTTGACCACACCGTGCTGGATGATGCCGGGAAAGGTCACACCCACAGGCGTGTCCGCTGCCGGAGCGTCGGGACGGCTGGAGAGTTCCTCAACGATTTGGGCAACTACCTCGGCCACAGCCTCCGGAGTGGCGGGTTGCGGAGTGGGGACGCGGAAGCGATCGCCAATCAGCTTGCCCTTCTTCAGGTCGACAATGCCGCCCTTGATGCCGGTGCCGCCGATGTCGATACCGATCAACGGGGCGTTCTTGTGGGTCTTCTCATCCTTCTTGGACAATGCATTTCCGATCATGGCAGGAGGGGATGGGCATGGCACAGCCGCCCGGGCTGCGGGGACCTTCCGGAGAGCTCAGGGAAGGGTAAGGATTTCCGCACCGGTCTCGGTGACCAGCAGGGTGTGCTCGAATTGGGCCGTGCGTTTGTGGTCCTTGGTGACAACTGTCCAGTCGTCGGACCACATCTCCCATTCGATGGTGCCGAGGGTCAGCATGGGTTCGATGGTGAACACCATGCCTGCCTCGATCACTGTGTTGTACGCCGGGGCTGCGTCGTAATGCGGAATGATGAGGCCGGTGTGGAAGGCCTCACCCACGCCGTGGCCGGTGAAATCCCTTACTACGCCGTAGCCGAAGCGTTTGGCATAGGACTGGATTGCTCGGCCGATTACGTTGATTTCGCGGCCAGGGGCCACGGCCTTGATGGCCCGGTTGAGCGACTCCTGCGTACGCTCAACCAGCAAACGGGATTCTTCATCCACGTCGCCAACCAGGAAAGTGTAATTAGTATCCCCATGCACTCCGTTGATGAAGGCGGTGATGTCAATGTTCAGGATGTCGCCATCCTGGACCACGGTGGAGTCGGGGATGCCGTGGCAAATGACTTCATTGAGTGAGGAACACAGCGATTTGGGGAACCCTCGGTATCCGAGCGTGGAGGGGTAAGCCTGGTGATCCAGAAGAAACTCGTGTCCAACTCTGTCCAGCTGGTCCGTGGTGACGCCGGGCTGGATATGCTTGCCTACCTCGACGATCGCTTGCGCGGCAATTTTTCCCGCAATCCGGATCTTCTCGATGGTCTCGGAAGACTTCACTTCGGAGCCGGTGAACTTGGCGGGCGCCTTCTTGCCTACATACTCCGGCCTCGGAATGGACGCCGGGACGGGTCGTTCAGGGCTGATGGTTCCCGGGGTGAGGGCGCCAATGGGTGCAGTCGAAGCAAGAGAAGGCATAGATTGATCATATAAGGCACACAAGAGACGCAAGTAACAAAGCGTGGCCGGGTTCCTGTGACCCCGCCAACGTTACGCGTCAAAGGGCCCCGGATGGAGGAGGAGACGTGACGGAGTACTGGTACAACGTCAAAACGCACGAGATCGAAGAGGACGCAATGTCCGATTGGACGCAGCTGATTGGCCCCTATAAAACCAGGGAAGAAGCCGAGCACGCCTTGGAGAAGGTCAAAGCACGCAATGACGCTTGGGACGCCCAGGACGACGACTAGCCGCCCGGGTGACGGGCCCGGGCGACTGGAAGGCTGAGACTAGAAGGAGTGCTCGGGTCCGGGGAACTGTCCGGACCGGACATCCTCCCCGTAGGCGGCGGCTGCGTCACTCAAGGTGGTGCGGAGATCCGCGTATTGCTTGACGAATTTTGCCATTTTGCCGCCGCGCAATCCTGCCATGTCCTGCCATACGAGTACCTGTCCTGTGGTGCTCTTGCCAGCGCCGATGCCGACGGTGGGCACCCGCAGGGCGGCATCGACTGCGGCCGCGGTCTCGGCAGGCACCATTTCCATGAGGACACTGAAAGCGCCCGCGTCCTGCAGGGCGACTGCATCTTCCACGAGCCGCTGGGCGTCATCGCCACGACCCTGGACGCGGTATCCGCCGAGGGAATGTTCGCTTTGGGGGGTGAATCCGATGTGTGCCATGACGGGGATTCCTGCTTGGACCATGGCCTTGACGGTGTCGGCGTAGTAAGCGGTTCCCTCAATTTTGACGGCGTGCGCCAGTCCTTCCTTGAGGAACCGGACGCCGGTGGCGACAGCCTGGCCCGGGGAAACTTCGTAGCTGCCGAACGGCAGGTCCGCCACCACCAACGCGCGCTTGGCAGACCTGCTCACTGCCCGCGTCAAGGGCAGGAGCTCGTCCACCGTGACGGGAAGGCTCGTCTCATTGCCGAACACGTTGTTGGAAGCGGAGTCGCCCACCAGCAGGACTTCGATTCCGGCCTGATCAAAGATCTCGGCGGTGTACTGCTCATAAGCCGTCAGCATTGCAAAGTGCTCGCCGTTGTCCTTGGCTTGCTGGAGGTGGTGTATCCGGACCCGGCTGACAGGCTTCCTGCCGGCCGCCGACGGCGCAGGGGCAGCAGCTGCCGGGCCCGTGCCGTAAGGTGCGGGGACTTCGGCGGGCGTGGTGGACTCAGGAAGGTTGCTTGGGGCCATGGATAGAGCCTAAGCGGTGCCGACGACGGCTGCCACCAGTGTGCCCGGCGTCACCTTTTGTAAACGCTGTGTTACGCGCAGCTACTGCTGCGGCATTAGCACGGAACTCTTAGTAGAGTGAAGGCTGAGCTGTCGTGGCTTCTATTCATTGAAACCAGCGGCATGGACACCGAATCGGAAAAGAGGCCCTATGGACCGCCAGCAAGAGTTCGTTCTGCGGACGATCGAAGAGCGTGACGTGCGCTTCGTACGCTTGTGGTTCACCGACGTCGTGGGTTCCCTTAAATCGGTGGCGCTTGCGCCGGCCGAAGTTGAGGGTGCCTTTGAAGAAGGCCTTGGCTTTGACGGTTCCGCCATTGAAGGCCTGGCCCGCGTGTTCGAGTCGGACATGCTCGCGCAGCCGGACCCGTCCACGTTCCAGATCCTGCCCTGGCGTGGCGAGACAGAGCAGACGTCGCGAATGTTCTGCGATGTTCTCACTCCCGACGGTGAGCCATCTGCCGCGGACCCCCGCAACGTCCTCAAACGGACCCTTGCGAAGGCCGCTGACATGGGCTTCACCTGCTACACCCACCCTGAGATTGAGTTCTATCTGTTGAAGTCCAAGGACCTCGGTCCTGACGGCGCTCCTGAGCCCGTGGACGAAGGCGGCTACTTTGACCACGTACCAGGTGGTGTAGCGCAGGACTTCCGCCGTACAGCGGTCACCATGCTCGAATCCGTCGGCATCTCGGTGGAGTTCAGCCACCACGAGGCCGGCCCGGGCCAGAACGAGATCGACCTCCGCTATGCGGATGCGCTTCAGACCGCGGATAACATCATGACGTTCCGGACGGTCATCAAGGAAGTGGCCCTTCAGCAGGGTACGTACGCAACGTTCATGCCCAAGCCGTTCACGGACCACCCCGGTTCAGGCATGCACACCCACTTCTCGCTCTTCGAGGGCGACACCAATGCGTTCTTCGAAGCCGGGGCCGAGTTCCAGCTGTCCAAGACGGCTCGCCAGTTCATTGCTGGGATCCTTAAGCACGCTCCTGAGTTCACGGCCGTCACCAATCAGTTCGTCAACTCCTACAAGCGCCTCTGGGGTGGCGGCGAGGCCCCCAGCTACCTGAGCTGGGGCCACAACAACCGCTCGGCGCTGGTTCGCGTTCCGCTGTACAAGCCCGGCAAGGGCCAGTCGGCACGCATCGAGTACCGTGGCATCGACAGCGCAACCAACCCGTACCTGGCTTACGCCGTGCTGCTGGGTGCCGGTTTGAAGGGCATCGAGGAAGGCTACGAACTTCCCGCCGCAGCTGAAGACGACGTATGGTCGTTGACCACCGCGGAGCGACGCGCCATGGGGCATGCGCCGTTGCCGGCCAGCCTCCACGATGCCATTCGCGCCATGGAGGAATCCGAATTGGTGGCCGAGATCCTGGGGGAGCAGGTGTTCGAACACTTCCTGCGCAACAAGCGCGCGGAATGGCAGGACTACCGCCTCCAGGTCACCCCGTACGAGTTGCAGCGCAACCTCGGCATTCTCTAGGCCGGGGCCATGAGCCTTGCGCGTCGGCTCATCTCAGCCGGATTCAGTGACCTCGAAAAAGGCGAACGGTTCCTCGCTGCCCCGGAACTTGAAGGGATAGACGAGGACGCCCTGTTCGCCGGGCTGTCATTGTCCGCAAGCCCGGATACCGCCCTGCAGTCCTTGGTGCGGCTGATCGAGAAGAATCCGGGGCTGAAGAAGCTGGCCGCGGCTGATCAGGACACCAGCGAGCCCATGTACCGGCTCCTGGGTGCCTCGGAGGCTCTGGGGGAGTTCCTCATGCGGCGGCCGGAGCATCTGGATGTGTTCAATGTCAGGGTCAGCCCGGAGCCGGTTCAGGCCTCTAGTGAAGAGCTCCGGGCCGGGCTGCTGCGCTCCGTGAAAGCCGAGCCCGGCGCCCAGCGCCCGGTGGCCGGAATGACGGGGCTGCCGGCCTACGCGGCCCTCCGGAGTGCGTACCGCCGCGGCCTGACGGAGTTGGCCATCAAGGACATCTGCGCTGCATCACCAACAGACTTCATGCCAGCGGTCGGCGCGGAGTTGGCCGACCTTGCCGGGGCCGCCATCGAGGCTGCCCTCGCGGTGTCCCGGGCCGAAGCTGCTGCCCAGTTCTCCGCCGCCGACGTTGCCGACGTCGGGCTTGCCGTCATTGGCATGGGCAAATGCGGCGCCCGGGAACTGAACTACATTTCCGACGTCGACGTCATTTATGTCATCGAAGCAGGCGAGGTGGACGACGCCCGCGCGTCCACCATCGGCACTGCACTGGCCTCCGGTATCTCCAGGGCCATCTCGTCCTCCGCGCCGGAACCGGGGTTATGGGAAGTTGACGCCAATCTTCGTCCGGAAGGAAAGTCCGGCCCGCTGGTTCGCACGCTGCCCTCGCACTTGAGCTATTACGCACGCTGGGCCGAAAGCTGGGAGTTCCAGGCCCTGCTGAAGGCGCGGACCATAGCCGGGGATCGGGACCTGGGCCAGCGCTATGAGAAGGCCGTGGAGCCTTTGGTCTGGGCCTCCGCGGGCCGTGAAGGCTTTGTGGAGTCGGTCCAGGCCATGCGCCGCAGGGTGACCGATTACATTCCGGCAGCCGAGGAACAGCGCCAGATCAAGCTGGGGCGCGGCGGGCTCCGCGACGTTGAATTTACGGTGCAGCTGCTGCAATTGGTGCATGGGAAGTCTGACGAGTCACTTCGTCGCCGGGACACCACCTCTGCCATCGCTGCGTTGTCTGCCGGCGGGTACATCGGACGGACGGACGCCGCGGCCTTTGACAACGCGTACCGCTACCTGCGCCTGCTGGAACACAGAATCCAGCTTTTCCAATTGCGTCGGACCCACCTCATGCCTGTTGCTGAGGATGCCCAGCGCTTCCTTGCCAAGGCTGTCCTGGGTCCGTTCGCCCTGGAGCGGCCACACCCTGACCAGTTGATGGCCACGTGGCAGAAGACCAAGAAGGCTGTCCGCGAACTGCACGAGCGCATCTTTTACCGGCCGCTGCTCAACACGGCTGCAAAGCTGAGCAGTGAGGACGCGAAGCTCAGCCCGGAGGCCGCCCAAGGCCGGCTGGCCGCACTCGGCTATGTGGACCCCCAAGGTGCCATGCGGCACATCGAGGCACTCACCGCGGGCGTCAGCCGACGCGCGGCACTGCAGAGGCAGCTCTTGCCTATCCTTTTGGGATGGCTCGCCGAAGGCGTTGACCCCGACGCCGGACTCCTCGCCTTCCGCAGGGTCAGCGAAGCCCTCGGAACCACCCATTGGTACCTGGGCCTGCTCCGCGATTCTCAAGCGGCCGCCGAGCGGCTCTGCCAAGTCCTGGCCAATTCCCGGCTGATTTCGGATCTGTTGGAAGTATCTCCGGAGTCCGTTGCCTGGTTGGGCAGTGACAAGGACCTCGTGCCCATACCTTTTGAAGCCCAGTGGCAGGAAATCCGTTCCAAACTTTCCCGCCACGCGGATCCGGAGAGTGCCATGAGGCTGATCCGGCTGATCCGGCGTCGGGAGATCCTGCGTACCGCGATTGCGGACAGTGCCGGATTGCTCGATCAGGATGCCGTGGGGTTGGCCTTGTCCGAAACGGACCGCGCGGCGGTTCTCGGGGCATTGCATGTAGCCGAGGCCGTCATCGCGGCGACGGGGCCTTTGAAAACCGATGTCCTGGTGGTGGCGATGGGTCGGCAGGGTGGCCGCGAGATCGGCTACGGCTCGGACGCGGACGTCATCTACGTACACCGTGCCCGTCCGGGGTTCACAGATGCTGAGGCGCAGGAACAGGCAACCACCATAGTGGCCAAGGTATCCAGCTTCCTCACCCAGCCGCTCAAGCCCGCCATCATGGCCGAACGAGTGCTCATGGTGGACGCCGACCTCCGTCCCGAAGGCAAGAACGGCGCCATGGTGCGGTCCTTGGATTCGTATGCGGAATACTACCGGCGGTGGTCCCTCATTTGGGAGGCGCAGGCCCTTCTTCGGGCCCGTCCGATGGCCGGCTCGGATGAGCTTGCCGCCGACTTTGTGCGTCTCATTGATCCCCTTCGGTACCCGGAGCAACTCGCGGACAACGATCTCCGGGAGATTCGCCGTGTTAAGGCGCGGGTGGAGTCCGAGCGTCTGCCTCGTGGCGCTGATCCTGCCCGGCACGTCAAGCTTGGCCGAGGCGGCCTGAGCGACGTTGAATGGCTGGTTCAGTTGATGCAGCTCCAGCACGCCGGAAAGCATCCGGAGTTGCGGACGTCGTCAACCCTGGATGCACTGGCTGCTGCAGAAAAGTTGGATCTCATCGCCGAAGACGACGCCGCGCTCCTGCGGGAGGCGTGGAGGCTCGCCAGCCGGATCCGCTCCGCCAACGTCATTGTGACCGGACGCGCCTCGGATCTGCTGCCCTCATCCCGTAAGGACCTTGAGGCTGTGGCTCGCTGGTGTGGTTACGAACCCGGGAACGCTGGTCATTTCGAAGAGGACTACCTCCGGCTCAGTCGACGGGCCCGTGGGGTATTTGAGAAAGAGTTCTACGGCAACTGAAGCGTGGCCGCGGACGCCCTTTCACGGGCGTGCCGCAGCATGGCGACAACCGGGGCTCCTGGTGTGAGGGTCCCGTCAACGACGTAGCCTTCTTCGCGGTCCCGGAGCGTCTCCACCATCCGATGCCGCCATGACTGCAGTTCACCCAGGTTGGCAGGGTCTTTGGCGAGGTTGTACCGTTCCTGGGGATCGGCGTCGAGGTTGAAGAGTTCCTCAGTTCCCTCGCCGGATCCCCAGATGTATTTGTGGTGGCCGTCTGTCAGCCAGTGCAGGTTCTGGCCCCAGTACACGTGCTCGCCGTGAAGGATCTCCCTCACCGCTTCGCTGCTTTCGCCCTGGACGATGTGTGCCAACGATTTTCCGTCTACGGACTCCGGGATGGGCAGCCCTGCAAGGTCCAGCAGGGTGGGCATGATGTCCCTGAGCTCCACCACGTGATCCACCACCGTGCCACGAGCGGCTTTCGGGGCGGCAGGAGAATTGGCGATGATGAACGGTACGCGGGAGGAACCTTCGTACGGCACGGCTTTTCGGAACATATGGTGATCGCCCATCATTTCGCCGTGGTCGCTCGTGAAGGCAATCACGGTGTTCTCGTGCAGGCCGAAGTCGGCCAGGGATTCCTTGATGCGGTTGATCTGCAGGTCAATCTGCGCCATGAGGCCGTAGTAGCCTGCCCTGGCCCGATGGACCACGTGGTCCGGGATCCTGCCGTAGCTGGCCTGATAGTTTCCGTCTTGTCGATGCTCGTCCCAGTGGTGTTCCCAGTCGCCTTCCACTGCTTCATAGGGCGGTATGTTGAGGTACTGCTCGAAGGCCCACGACGGCGGGTCGTAAGGCGGGTGCGGGCGGTGAAAGGACAGGTAGAGGAAAAAGGGTTTGACGGGATCGCGCCTGTGCATCCATTCGATGGCTTGGGTGCCGATCCAATGCGTGGGATGCAGGTTTTCTGCCTTGTCCCAGGGGCGGGCGACGATCGAATTGCAATTGACGCCGTGATCGAAGTACTCCGCGTCCGGACCCATGCCGGGTTGGCGACGGAGCCATGGCACATAGTCGTCGAATTTTGCGAAGTGTTGTTGGTGTTCCTGCCTGGCGTGGTGCAGATATCCGTCGTGAAGGATGACGTCGTCAAAGTCGAGCCTGGAGCGCTCCGGCCACACATGCATCTTCCCGATGGCTTGGGTGTGGTAACCGCCCTTCCTGAATTCGCCCTGCACCGTCACGGGATGAACCGCATGGAACGGCACGCCGTCGTTGTAGCCCACCCTTCCATGCCGTTCCTGCGATTGCCCGGTGAACAGGGCTACGCGGGCAGGTACGCACGATGGTGTAGCAGAATAGCCCTTGGAAAACCGGACGCCGCTACGGGCGAGGTCATCGAGGTGGGGTGTCTCCACAAAGGGATGGCCGTCCGCGGACAAGCAGTCGCCCCTCCACTCATCAACGCAGATAAGGATGACGTTGGGCTTGTTCATAGGAAATGGTCCCTTCATCGCACTAACGGTTGTGACAATCCTAAGAGGAGAAACTCTAGAAATGCTTGAATATGACTCGGAAGAAGCATTTCCAATCGAAAGTGATCACTTCGACCATGGCGATGTTTGGCTGATACCCCTCAAAATGCTCGACGACGACGCCCGGGCCATTCACCTTGGCGCGGTAGCGGAGTTGGCCGTGGAAGCAGGGCAGCGGGAATTCGTGGGCGACCCGATGCGCATGATGCTGATCTCCCTGGAAGAGGAATCCCGCTTCCCGTACGTCATTGAGTCCGGTGGAGTCGCGGTGGGCGTACTCACCCTCCAGTCCGGGGCGGCCACACTGGCAGGCTGGCCCGATGACGAGTCTGTGTGGTTGTTGCGGGGATTTCTTATTGACTCAAAAAGCCAAGGACGCGGACTCGGCACCTTGGCTGCGCGGGCCGCATCGGAGGAGGCGCACAAGCTGACAACCAGGCTGGGTGGCGGGCAGGCCGGCGTCGTGCTTTCCGTCAATGAGCGCAATCCCGCAGGGCTGGCCGCTTATACAAAGGCGGGATTCGTGGACGTTGGACGCTATTTGGGCGGCAACGCGGGACCACAGCGGACCATGTACAAGGCCTTCGTGTGACCATGGCGTCCGGACCCTCATCAGTCTTGGTCCAGCGGGGCTGGGTGACGTTCGCCGCCCCCAAAAGCTAAGTATCCTTATAGACTTCTTGTGTATCTGATCTCAACACATAGGGGAAGTACATGGAATACAACGGAAATCCGACAGAGAGAGCCATTCCTGCCGGAGAACTGGACCGGCGTCACGTTGGCCATTCTGTGAGCTTTCAACCCAACGACTTCACCGTGGTCTTCGGCACGATTGCCGGTATCGCCAGGACCGAAGCGCTCGTGTACCTATCGCTGGCCGGCGTCTCCGGGGGTACTCATCTGAAAGACGAATACGATCTACCCATCGATCACAACGTGTACCTTCAGTTGGACCCGCTGGGTAGCGCGGAAAAGGGAATCTCTGATGCCGCGAGTTTCGTCAAGGACAAGCTGGACGAGATCACCAAGAACCTCAGGGACCGCGACCAAGGCAAGTCTGAGTAGCCTGCACCCACAAAAGAGGCCAGCCTCCGTCCCTTGGGACGGAGGCTGGCCTCTTTGCTATGCGGTGATCTTAGACGCCGTAGTAGAGCTCGAACTCGTAGGGGTTCGGGCGCAGTGACAGCGGGCGGATCTCGTTCTCGTACTTGTAGTCAATCCAAGTATCGATCAGGTCCTGGGTGAAGACGCCACCGGCCTGGAGGAACTCGTTGTCCTCGCGCAGGGCCTCAAGCGCTTCTTCCAGGGAACCCGGAGCCTTGGGGATGTCCTTGGCTTCCTCGGCCGGGAGCTCGTAAAGGTCCTTGTCGATGGGAGCCGGGGGTTCAATGCGGTTGCGGATGCCGTCGATGCCGGCCATCAGCTGGGCAGCGAACGCCAGGTACGGGTTGGACGAGGGATCCGGAGCGCGGAACTCGATGCGCTTGGCCTTCGGGTTGGTGCCCGTGATCGGGATGCGGATACCGGCGGAGCGGTTGCCCTGCGAGTAGACCATGTTCACGGGGGCTTCGAAGCCCTTGACCAGTCGGCGGTAGGAGTTGACCGTCGGGTTGGTGAAAGCAAGGACTGCGGAGGAGTGCTTCAGCAGGCCGCCGATGTACCAGCGGGCCATGTCGGAGAGGCCAGCGTAGCCCTTCTCGTCATAGAACAGCGGGTCGCCGTTGCTCCACAGCGACTGGTGGCAGTGCATGCCCGAGCCGTTGTCACCGAAGACAGGCTTCGGCATGAACGTGACGGACTTGCCCCAAGCATCTGCAGTGTTCTTGATGATGTACTTGAACTTCTGCAGGTCATCAGCAGCCGCGGTCAGCGTGGTGAACTTGTAGTTGATCTCAGCCTGGCCGGCGGATCCAACTTCGTGGTGGGAGCGCTCAACCTCAAGGCCGGCCTTGTCCAGTTCGATGCACATGGCGTCGCGAAGGTCAGCCTGCTTGTCGGTGGGGGAGACCGGGAAGTAACCGCCCTTGACGGGGGTCTTGTAACCGAGGTTTCCACCCTCTTCCTTGCGGCCTGTGTTCCAGTGTGCTTCTTCAGAGTCAATCTTGTAGAAGCTGCCCTGCGGGGAGGACTCGTACTGGATGTTGTCGAAGACGAAGAACTCGGCTTCGGGAGCGAAGAAGGCGGTGTCGGCGATGCCTGTGGATGCCAGGTACGCTTCAGCCTTCTCTGCCACGCCGCGGGGGTCACGGTGGTACGGGTCACCCGTGCGGGGGTTCACGATGGAGAAGTTCAGCGCGAGAGTCTTCTCGATGCGGAAGGTGTCGATGAAGGCCGAGGTCACATCCGGGATGAGCTGCATGTCGGACTCGGCGATGCCCTGGAAGCCGCGGATGGAAGATCCGTCGAAGAGCTGGCCGTGGACGAAGAAATCGAGGTCGACACTCTTGGCCGGCACGTTGAAGTGCTGCTGGACACCAGGGAGGTCGGTGAAGCGGATATCGACGAATTTGACGTCTTCGTCTTTGATGAACTTGAGGACTTCGTCCGCAGTCTTGAACATCTATGCTCCTTATGCATATCAAGTAACAGGCCCGGAAGGCCGCGTGGTGCAGCCCATTCCAAGGGTCCGGAGACACAAAAAGATCCCCGTGCCGTGGTGGCTGGCAACTCATACCACCATAGGGAGATGGGATTTCCCGGGGGTGTCAGTATTGTTTCCGGCAGGTTACAGAATCATCTGTTGTGTAAACGGTAGTCGGCTGTCCGGTGTCCGGTCCATCCGGGTCCGGTGGGCGAACACCCGGGACGTTCCGCGCCGATCAGTGTTCCGGCGGGTCGGTCACCAGGCATGGCAGCCGTTAGGCTTGGAGTGTGGTGGATCGAAAAGACATTGGCTCCTGGTTGAGCGGCCCGGATACTTCCGGAATCTCCAAATATCCCGGTGAACGGCTGGGCTTGCCCGAGTCCGGTCCGGGCTCCATGGCGCGGGCCGGGCGCCGCATCCTTGGCATCGTGGTGGACTGGACCATCGCCTTGGTGATCAGCAATTTCGCCTTCGGCGGTAATTCTTGGGCTACCTTGGCCATTTTTGCTGCAGAGCAAATCCTCCTGATCGGAACGCTGGGATACAGCATCGGACACAGGATCGCCGGTATCCATGTGGTTCGCCTGGGCGGTGGCCCCGCAGGACCATTGGCCGCTGTGGTGCGGACCGTCCTACTCTGCCTGGTTATTCCTGCAGTGGTGTTCGACCCCGACCAGCGCGGTTTGCATGATAAAGCGATGAACACCATCCTCATCAGGATGTAGCGGAACGCCAGGTTAGCTGGCTCTGCGATAGAGCAACCCCAACAAAGAACCGCCCCTGTCTCACTGAGAGACAGGGGCGGTTTCAGTTTTGTCGAGCAGCTTCGTGGATCAGCGTCCGCGAGCGGCCTTGCGGTCCGGACGGGCCTTGTAAGGGTCAATGCCCTTGGGGATCGGCAGGCGGGTTCCAAGAGAGTTGATGCGCTTTGACACGGCGTTAACTTCCACCTTGGTCAGTTCGTTCTTCAGTTTGCCCATGGTCTTGGCCAACTTGTTCAGTGGCACCTGGCCTTCACCGCGACCGGATTCCAGAACATGGATGGTCACGTTGGGCAGGATGCGCGCGAGGCGCTTGCGCTCGGCATCCACCAGAGGCTTGACGCGGTGCGTGGGCCCTTCGCTGACAAGGACGACGCCCGGACGGCCAATGGCCATGAAGACGGCGTCTTGAGTGCGGGGGTTGACGGCAACTGGCTGATCCTGGGTGACCCAACCGCGGCGAAGGGTACCCAAGGCTGCACCGGAAGCTCCGGGCTGGTTCTCAATTTGAGCGAAGGCAGCCTTCTCAGCCCGGCGGGAAAGAATGAAGACGGCCGCGAGCAGACCCAGTGGGATGCCAATGATCAGGCCGGTAACCCAGTTCTCCAGCAGGAAGCCGACGAGGAGGGCCACAGCAACCACGGCAAGGAATGCCAGCAGCATGACCCACACAACCTGCGGATCATTGCGCCGGGTCATTTTGAAGACTTCAGCGATCTGCTTCAGCTGGCTCGGCTTCTTGGCCTTGGCTTCCTTGGGCTTGCGCTTGAACAGCCCACGCTTGGGTGCGTCGGCCGAGGGGGTCGAATTGCTGGAATCAGAGGAGTTCGCCATAGTGCCTTAATTCTACGTGATGGACGCATAAGGACCGGACGCCATTACGCAGGCATCCGGTCCCTCAATACTGCTGTTTGGTGTTTAGCCGTGGGCGGCGAGGATGGTGGAGGCTTCCTGGCGGGTGGTGCCGGAGTCCTGGATGCCGTCGGCGATGTGGGCGAGTTCGGCGGGGATGTCGCGGCCTTTCTTGCGCATCGCGGTGGCCCACAAACGCCCGGCACGGTAGGAGGACCGGACCAAGGGGCCGGACATGACGCCGAGGAAGCCGATCTCCTGGGCTTCTTCCTGGAGGTCCACGAATTCCTGGGGTTTGACCCACCGGTCCACCGGCAAGTGCCGCTCGGACGGGCGCAGGTACTGGGTGATGGTGATCAGATCGCACCCGGCCTGGTGCAGGTCCCGGAGGGCTTCGGAGATTTCCTCGCGGGTCTCGCCCATGCCCAGGATCAGGTTGGACTTGGTCACCATGCCCAAATCCCGGCCCTGGGTGATGACATCGAGGGAGCGCTCGTACCGGAACGCCGGACGGATCCGCTTGAAGATCCTGGGCACGGTCTCAACGTTGTGCGCGAATACCTCGGGCTTGGAATCACAGATCGCGGCGATGTGCTCGGGCTTGCCGGAGAAATCAGGGATCAGCAACTCCACTCCGGTGCCCGGGTTCAGTTCGTGGATCTTCCGGACCGTTTCGGCGTACAACCAGACACCCTCATCGGCCAGGTCATCACGGGCCACCCCGGTCACCGTGGCGTAGCGCAACTGCATGGCCTGGACACTGCGGGCCACTTTGGTGGGTTCGAACATGTCCACCGGGGACGGTTTACCCGTATCGATCTGGCAGAAATCACAGCGCCGGGTGCATTCGGACCCGCCGATCAGGAACGTCGCTTCCTTGTCTTCCCAGCACTCGAAAATGTTCGGGCAGCCGGCCTCTTCACACACCGTGTGCAGGCCTTCCTTCTTCACCAGGTTCTTGAGCTGAACAAACTCCGGCCCCATCTGGACCTTGGCCTTGATCCACTCAGGCTTACGTTCAACCGGGACCGCCGAGTTACGCTGCTCAACGCGCAGCAACTTACGGCCTTCAGGTGCCAAGGTCACTGGAGTGCTCCTTCGGGTGTGGAAACGAGTGCTTCTTCGTGCTTGCTGAATTCTTCAACGAAGCGGTCAACGATGTCGGCAGGGTTGATGGTCCGGCCGGTTTCCAGCGACATGGTGGTGACGCTGGCGTCGGTGATGCCGCAGGCGATGATCTGCGCATAGGGTGCGAGGTCATTGCTGCAGTTGATAGCCACGCCGTGCATGGTGACGCCGTCCAGGACGCGAATGCCGATCGCGGCAATCTTGCGGTCAGGTCCTTTGTCGTCGGCCAGGATCCAGACTCCCGCCCGGCCCTTCACCGTGACGGCCTTGATGCCGTAGTCGTCCATCACGGCAATCATGATGGCCTCAAGACGTTCCACGTAGTCGCGGATGCCGGCCCGGTTCTTAAGTTTGAGGATCGGATACGCAATGAGCTGCCCCGGGCCGTGCCAGGTCAGTTTGCCGCCGCGGTCCACGGGAACGACGGGAGTGCCGTCAAAGGGGCGTTCGTGGTCCTCCGTGAGTTTGCCGGCCGTGTAGACGGCGGCGTGCTCAAGGATCAAGACGGTGCTGTTCTTCTCGCCCGCAACAACTTTGTTGTGGATTTCGCGTTGCAGGTCCCAGCCCTGCATGTAATCAACGAAGTCCGGGGCAAGACCCAGTTGTGAAAACTCAAGAGTCATGGGTTCAAGCTTAGACCCAGCAGGACACTGGCCCTGGTTTTGTGGTGAAGCTCTCAGTCGCATCCCGGGTGGTCAGCGCGGGGCCAGCAGGCGGGGAAGCGCCTGTGGATAACTTCTGCGCGATCTCCTGCATTCCGGTACACCTTGTTTATGGAAACTCTGGACACCCCCGAGGCCGAGGCTCCCCATGTTCCGGGCTATTCAATATCCCGTCCGCTGGGGCAAGGCAGTAGTTCGACTGTTTGGCTTGCTACGAGGAATAAGGACGGTGCACGTTTTGCGATCAAGTGCGCCAAGCAAGGTGTCGGCGCTGCCGGGTCAACGGAAGCGGATTGGATACGTGCGGACGCAGCCCGTGAGATGAAGCTCCTCTCCGGGCTGAGGCACAAGCACCTTATACGTGTCCACGAAGTCCTCCAGATGGGCGGAACGGCCGGGGGAACCCTTGGGATCGTCATGGACTACGCAGCGGGAGGTTCGCTGGCCAACCTCGTTTCTGCGAGGGGAAGGCTCCGGATCGGGGAAGCCGTGACCATCCTGACTCCCATGGCCCAGGCATTGGACTACCTGCATGCCAGCGGCTCGGAACATGGAGATGTGTCACCCGGCAACGTCTTGTTGACGGCGGAAGGAATGCCTCTGCTGGCAGATCTTGGCGTTTCCGCCACGGTGGGCGACGAACCTCATGGCCTTCGTGTCGGAACCCCTGGATTCATGGAACCCCCGGAATGGGCTTCCGGTGACGGCAACGATTCCCAGGACAACATCCAGCCCCAACGCGACGTCTATTCGCTCGGGGCGCTGGGTTGGTACTGCCTGACAGGGACAACGCCGGGGCCGGAACAGGATCGCCCACCCCTGTCACTTCTGGTGCCGGAGGTACCCAAGGCGCTGGCCGCAGCCCTGGAGGCTGCATTGACCATGGATTCGCGGAATCGTCCCTCGGCCAAGGAACTTGGCACGGCGATCTTCAGAAGTGCTGCCCCCGAGGCCCTTGACTTGTCCGGCGTCGTGCACGAATCGATTATCCCTGAATTGCTGACGCGGCGAGAGACATTGGGGCGTGCACCCCGCCGTCCAACCCGGTTGTTGAAGACACGGTGGAGACTGTTGCCGTCCATGCGCAGAGCGCGGCATCCGGCTTCACACCCTTCGCCTCGCCAACGCGGCCGTCCCGGCCGAGGGATGAGCCGCATGCTGGTTGTTGTGGTGGCGATTGCGGCACTGATTGGTGTCATGTCGTGGATGTCCTGGCAGCAGAACGGACCGACGACGGCCCTGCTGCAGCAAGCGGCGACGGAGACCGGCGCTGCCGATTCCGAAGAGGCAGCCGATCTTCCGAACGCCCCGGATCTTCCGCAGGCGCTCTCCGAAGGTCTTCAATCCGAAGATCCCTTGATTGCCGTTCCGGCGTTGTCAGCTGTGCGCGACATCGCTTTGGGAGACCGGCGCCTGGAGCTTTTAGATGCCGTCAACGCGCCAGGTTCGCAAGCCGAGGCGAATGATAAACAGTTGGGAGACTATCTGCGTGGCGCTGGAACAGCGTTCAAAGGTCTCCGTACAACATTGACTGCACTGACCGTGGATGGACCTCCGCAGGCAGGTCATGTGTTGGTGGCGGTCACTGCCACCACGTCCGGATACGAAGAATGCCTGGCCTCAGGGGAGGTTGTCAGGACCGAAGTGGCCGGGGCGCCACAACAGTTGCGGCTGGATATGGTTCGTTCTGATGGGCGCTGGCGGATTTCAGGAGTCCTGGCCGCCGATCCCGCACAATGATGACAAAGCAAAGCAATAACCGGGATAGACCACAACCGGCCCAAGGTCTTGTCAGCGGCCCTTTTCCGGGGTTAGCCATTCCATGGCGTCCGAGAGGGTGGGATGCAACCAGTGGAAGCCGCCTTCCTGCAACCGTGCGGGCACCATTCGCTGGTTGGCCATGACGAGTTCGTCCGCCAGCCCGCCCAGAACCAGTTTCAGCGCTGGCCGGGGCACGCGGAGGAAAGCCGGCCGGTGGAAGGCCTTGGCGAGTTTGGCAACGATCGTGTTGACGTCTGCGCTCTCCGGGGCGCACACATTCACGGGCCCCTCAAGGTTTGCTGTGATGAGGTAGGCAAGTGCACGGGCTTCGTCGGTCAACGTGATCCATGGCCAGTACTGGCGCCCGTTGCCAAAGGGTCCGCCCAGCCCGATTTTCAGTAAGGGAAGCAGAGGTCCGAGGGCGCCACCGGAGGTACTAAGCACCACACCTGTCCGGGGAGTGACCACCCTCACCCCGGATGGCGCCGTCCTGGCCATTCGCTCCCATTCACCGGACAGATGCCCGAGTACGCCGTCGCCTTGTCCTGAATCTTCCCGCAGGACACCGTCGCGTGAGGCTCCGTAATAGCCTGAGGCGGATTGGCTGATGAAGGCGGCGGGCGGTTTGCTGAGTCGTCGCATGGCAGCGGTCAGGGTCTGCGTGGGCCGAAGGCGGGATTCTGTGAGAACTTGTATCCGGCGTTTTGTCCATGGACGGTCTCCGATGCCTGCACCCGATAGGTTGACCACGGCATCGGCTCCCTCCAGGACAGCCTCATCAAGCTCACCCCTGGCCGGGTCCCACGTCCATTCGAGTGCCGATGTGGCTGGGCGCCTCACCAGCCGGACAACCTCATTGCCTTCGGCAGTCAATTGCTCGGACAAGGCCGTCCCGATCATTCCCGAAGCTCCGGACATCACGATTCTCATGACCCATCTCACCATGGCGAACGCTTGTGGTGGAAACGACCAGCCGATGCCGCAACTGAGGCGTGCCTCTTGACTATGATCGAACAATGACCTCCTCCAGCTACCTCCGTTTCCCGCATGTGCACGGCGACCTGGTCACCTTCGTGGCCGAAGACGACGTCTGGATCGCACCCCTTTCAGGCGGCCGCGCCTGGCGGGTTTCCTCCCAGCAACTTCCGGCCAGGAACCCGCGGTTCACTCCGGACGGCAAGAAGCTGGTCTGGACTACTATTGTGGGCACGTCACCGGAAGTGGTCACGGCAAACGTCGACGGCGGCGGGTACAGGCAGCTGAGCTACTTCGGGCACAGCACCACTAAGGTCAAAGGCTTCACACCCGCCGGGAACGTGGTGGTAACCAGCGCCTTCCAGCAAGCCGAAAGCCGCCACACGCACGCTTACAGCCTCCCGTTGGACGGCGGCGCCGCTGTCGAACTTCCCTTCGGCCCGGTGGAGGCGGTCGCCTTTGGTCCCGAAGTTGGCGACGAGAAGCCCGTTGTCCTGGCAAGCGTGCTCTCCCGTGAGCCCGCCTGGTGGAAGCGCTACCGTGGCGGCACCGCCGGGAAGCTTTGGATCGATGCTGACGGCAACGGCGAGTTCGAGCGGCTGGTGAAGGAGATCGACGGAAACCTGACCGATCCTCTGTGGATCCAAGGACGGATCGCCTTCCTCTCGGATCACGAGGGTTACGGGAACCTTTATTCGGTGCTCCCGGATGGTTCCGGACTGCGCCGGCACACGGATCACGAGGATTTCTATGTTCGGCACGCCAGCACAGATGGGACCAGGGTGGTCTTTGAATCGGCGGGCGAGCTCTGGATGTTGCCGTCATTGGATGCCGACGCCGAGCCGGTCAAACTGGACGTCACCCTTGGTTCGGCGTCACCGGGCCGCCGACCCGCACCGCTCAAGACCTCGGCCCACTTGGGAGACGTCTTTCCAAACGTGAGCGGAACGGCCAGCGCCGTGGAATCACATGGCACAATCCATTGGCTCCGCCACAAGGATGGGCCTTCACGGGTGGTCGAGGCGACGCCGGGCGTCCGCGCACGACTGCCCCGACCCCTCACCGATGGCCGGATAGCCTACATCGCGGACCACGGGGGAGTGGAAGCGTTGTATGTCAAGCGCATCGCGGCCCGCCTTGCGGCAGTGGTGGAGGTTCCCAGCATTAAGGCCGAACAACCCGCTCCCGCTGCAGAAGAATCAGCTCCTCTGCCGAAGCCCGTTTCTGCATCCAACGTGCTGGGACAAGCAGCCGCTCCCGCGCAGGGGGTCACCCAGGCCACCCACGTCACCCAGGCAACCGGAGCACAAGGTCAGGCCAGCCCGGGGGAGACGGGCGACGCCGAACCATCCGCGGACACCGTGGGTGGCGCTCTTGCGCCCGCGGTTCCTGCGGCATCGGAAGACTCCGCGGATCTCCGTTTTGAATTCCCGTCCCCTACCCGGACCAGTGCGTTGGAAGCCAGCCCGGATGGCCGTTGGATTGCCGTGGGCACGTCCTTCGGCGACGTCTTTGTTGCCGACACCACTACAGGAACACTGGCGCGCGTTGTCAGCGTTGGCGAGGGCAGCATTGAGCAACTCGCGTGGTCCAGCGACTCACAGTGGCTTGTATGGTCCGAGCCGGTGACGTCCTTCGGTTCGCGGAGCAAGCTCAGGATCTCACGCCCGGCAGAGCCTGACTCAGGGATTATCGATGTCACGGACGGACGGTTCTGCGACGAGTCTCCGAAATTTACGCCGGACGGAAAGTTCCTGGCTTTCCTGTCCAACAGGAGCTTCGACCCCGTGTACGACGGTCACTCCTTCGACCTCTCCTTCCCGAGCCCCATCAAGCCGTACATGGTGGCTTTGGCTGCGGATACACCTTCACCGTTTGGACCTTCCATAGACACGCTGGAGGACGCCGCACCCTCCGCGGCCACATCAGACGCGGTCAAGGCCGACGACGGCGAAGCGCCCGCTGTGCGCGTGGACCCGGACGGGCTCGCCCACAGGGTGATTGCTGTGCCGGTGCCCCAGGGGAATTACTCGGAGCTGAGTGTGGGTGACGGCGCTTTGCTGTGGCTCGACACCGAACTCTCCGGTGTCATGGGTGATGGTCGAGGAACCCTCCAGGACAAGAAGACGGCGCCGTCCTTGGTCCGTTACGACCTCGCCAAGCGCAAACAGGTCACACTCGTCAAAGCAGTGGACAGCTACCGGCTGTCCGGCGACCGTAGCCGCATTGTTTATGTGCTCGATAAGCAGGTTACGTCCGTCCCTTCCGAGAACAAGGTGGAAGAGGATTCCGCAGAACTTGTGAAGGTGGAGCTCAACAGGGTTCGGGTGACCATGGACCCCGTGGCTGCTTGGGGACAGGCTTTCGATGAGGCATGGAGGCTGCAGAGGGACTTCTTCTGGACGGCCGACATGGCTGGCCAGGATTGGGACTCCGTGCACAAGCGCTACCGTCCCATCGTGGACAGGCTCGGTTCCCACGATGACCTGGTTGACCTGCTGTGGGAAATCCATGGCGAGCTGGGAACATCGCACGCTTACGTCAAGCCGATGGCTGTCACCGAGCCCGGACGAAACGGCCAGGGCAGGCTTGGAGCCGAGTTCCAGCTCGGCGCCAAGGGGTGGGAGATTACGCGGATCCTCGCAGGAGAGTCTTCCGACCCCTTGGCCACTTCACCGTTGACGCGTCCCGGGGCTGACGCCAAGGTGGGCGACGTCCTTTTGGCGATCGACGGCGTCGGGCTTTCGGCGGTCTTGACTCCGGCAATGCAGCTGGTGGGTTCGGCGGGCAGGACCGTTGAGTTGACCCTCTTGAACGGTGATGGCCACGGTGGAGCTGCTGGTGCCCAACGACGGGTTGCGGTGGTTCCCGTGCGTGACGAGGAACGGCTGCGTTACCAGGATTGGGTCCGGGCCAACCGACGTACAGTCCGCGAAGCTTCGGACGGCGCATTCGGCTATCTGCATGTCCCGGACATGATGGCCAACGGCTGGGCGCAGCTTCACCGCGATCTCGATACGGAGACGGCCTTGGACGGCTTGATTGTGGATGTACGGCGCAACCGCGGTGGACACACATCACAGTTGGTTGCCGAACTGATCGGGCGCAAGGTTACGGGCTGGAGCATGCCGCGCGGTGAAAAGCCGCGGACGTACCCGCACCACGCGCCACGCGGACCGGTGATTATCCTTGCCGATGAATTTGCCGGATCCGATGGCGACATCATCACCCAGGTGTCCAAGCTGAGGGGCATCGGCCCCGTCATTGGTACGCGGACGTGGGGCGGTGTAGTGGGTATTGACAACCGCTTCTCACTTGCCGATGGCACCGGTGTGACCCAGCCTCGATACGCCACGTGGTTCAGTGGCGGGATCGGTTGGGACGTCGAAAACCGTGGTGTGGAACCGGATATTGAGGTTCTGTTCCCGCCGCATGCGTACGCGGCCGGGACTGATCCTCAGTTGGAGTACGGAATTGGTGCGCTCAAGGAAATGATCCAGGAGCTGCCCACCGACCGTCCACCATTGCGTGAGGGCTACCGAAAGCTCCGCCCGGCGCCGCTTCCGTCGCGTCCCCAGAAGGGCTAATCGATACATAGGAATGACAAAGAGCCCCGACACTTCCCTGAGGGAGTGTCGGGGCTCTTTCCATGGTTCCAGGGCGGTGATGTTCAGCCCTGTGTAATGCTGATGCTAGGCCGAGAGGGTGGCATCCAAGGTGATCTCGATGCTCGCCAGAGCGCCGGAAACCGGGCAACCGGTCTTGGCGTCTTCGGAGATGCGGCGGAAATCTTCCTCGGACAGGCCCGGAACCTTCGCGGTCATGGTCAAGTGGCTGCCGGTGATGCCCGTACCGGGAACGAAGGTGACGTCAGCTTTGGTGTTGACTTCCTCCGCGGTGAATCCTTCGCCTGCCAGGGCATGGCTGAACGCCATGGAGAAGCAGGCGGAGTGGGCAGCGGCGATCAGTTCTTCGGGGCTGGTCTTGCCGCCGGACTGCTCGGTGCGTGCCTTCCAGGTGACATCGAACGTGCCCAGTCCTGAGCTGTCCAGCGTTGTGTTGCCGGCGCCCTCGATCAGGTTGCCGTTCCAAACCGTGTGTGCGGTGCGTGTTGCTGCCATGTCCACTCCTTGGGATCGTTGTGAGTCGGCAACCAGCCTTCGGCAGGTGCCACCGGGATCAATCCTATGGATTTGCCCGCCGGACCGCACGGCCATTCCGCTGACGGTGGATTGTGACCCCTAGACTGGCGCCATGGATATCGAAGAACCCGCACAGTCCGGGCACAACAGCGGCCCCAGAATCGCGTCCATCATGGTCAACGCCGTAGATGCCGTCCGCTTGTCATCATTTTGGTCGGAGCTGCTGGACATGCCCGTGTCAGCGGAACACGAAGGTTTCATCTGACTACGGCCAGCTGAACCTGGTTTCCCGCAACTGGCATTCCAACAAGTCGCAGCACCCACAGAGGGGCGGCGCCGCCTGCATTTGGACCTTCACGACGCCGACCCCTCAGCGCTGCGGCGCAAAGCTGAGACTTTGGGGGCTACTTTTGTTGAGGAGCACGACATAGGACATTTTCGCTGGGATGTTATGCAGGATCCCGAGGGTAACGAGTTCTGTATAGCCCAGGACTAGCCGTCCTGCAGGCCAGGACTAGCCGTCCTGCAGGCCGGGACTAGTTCCAGAGGGTGGCGATGGCGATGTTGACCAACGCCAGGCCACCTACGCCGTGGGCCAGCCCGGTGGAAACAGGCTCGCCGTTCTTCACCTTCCGTGAGCCGATAACAGCGAGAACAGCGACAGCCACCCCAATGGCGAACTTAACACCCAGCTTGAAGTAGTTGGGATCGGCGTCCGGCAGCAACGGGAATAAGCCCATCATGGCGATGCCTGTCAGGAGCTGAAGGAAGGCGCCGTCGCGCTGGCGGGGGTGGACGGTTGGCGTCTTGAGGGTGGCGATCCAGTAGCCCACAATCATGGCTGCGCCGACGATGTGCAAGAACACCAGAATGTTGAAGAGAATACTCATGGACCCAGCTTATCCAGTTGGTTCTACGTCCCGTAGCAAAGCCACGCGGATGCCTGGGGCAGGCGGGTACTAACGCAGAAGGGCAGGTTACCGGTATCCGGTAACCTGCCCTTCTGGTTCAGCAAGCTGTGCTGAGTGGCGCCTGGGTCCTAGAGGCCGAGGTCTGCTTCGAAAGCACCTTCTTCAAGGCGGGCCTTGAGGGTCTGCAGGAAGCGTCCGGCGTCCGCACCGTCAACAAGTCGGTGATCGTACGTCAGGGACAGGTACATCATGGAACGGATGGCAATCGAGTCGTCGCCATTCTCGTCGGCAACCACCACTGCGCGCTTGACGATCGCGCCGGTTCCGAGGATGCCCACCTGAGGCTGGTTGATGATCGGAGTGTCAAACAGTGCGCCAACAGAACCGATGTTGGTAATGCTGAAGGTGCCACCGGAAAGCTCGTCGGGGCCGATCTTGCCGTCGCGGGTGCGGCCTGCCACATCGGCGATCTTGCTGGCCAGGCCGGCGAGGTTCAGGTTGCCGGCGTCGGAAATGACGGGAACCAAAAGGCCCTTGTCAGTGTCAACTGCGATCGCCAGGTGCTCGGCGTTGTGGTACGTGATTTCCTGCTTCGACTCATCGTAGGCAGCGTTCAGCTTGGGATGCTGCTTCAGGGCCTCGGCTACAGCCTTGGCGATGAATGGCAGGAACGTCAGCTTGACGCCATTCTGGGCCTGGAAGGAGTTCTTGGCCTTGAGGCGGAGCTTGGCGATCTTGGTCATGTCGACCTCGTGCACCTGGGTCAGCTGAGTGGAGACCTCAAGGGACTCGCGCATGCGGCGGGCAATAACCTGGCGGATACGCGGGGCCTTCTCGGTGGTGCCTCGCAGGGAGGACGCCACCACGGGGGCAGCGGCCTTGGCGGCCGGAGCTGCTGCGGCCGGAGCAGCAGCAGGGGCAGCGGCTGCCTGCTTGGCTTCAGCGGCAGCCAAAACATCCTGCTTGCGGATGCGGCCACCGACGCCGGTGCCGGAAACCGAAGCGATGTCTACGCCGTGCTGGTTGGCAAGCTTGCGAACCAGGGGAGTGACATAACCGGATTCCGAAGAACCTTCAGCCGCCGGAGCAGCTGCGGGAGCCGGAGCGGCGGCAGGTGCGGGAGCGGGGGCCGCGGCAGGTGCGGGAGCGGGGGCCGCGGCAGGTGCCGGAGCGGCTGCGGGAGCCGGAGCGGCTGCGGGAGCCGGAGCGGCCGCAGGTGCCGGAGCGGCAGCGGGTGCCTCGGCTGCAGGAGCGGCTGCCGGGGCAGCTGCACCGGAACCGATGACGGCCAGGACGGAGCCAACCTCAGCGGTCTCGTCCTCGCTGACTCGGATTTCCTGCAGCGTGCCCGCTACCGGGGACGGAATCTCGGTGTCAACCTTGTCGGTGGAAACCTCCAGAAGCGGCTCGTCAACCTCAACGGTGTCGCCTACGGCCTTGAGCCAGCGAGTGACAGTACCTTCGGTGACGCTTTCGCCCAGTGCAGGGAGCGTTACTTCATGGCCTTCGCCACCGGAAGCGGCGGGGGCCTCAGGGGCAGGCGCTTCTTCAGCTGCGGGCGCAGCAGGAGCTTCTGCAGGGGCAGCCTGCTCGGCGGGAGCAGCGGATGCTTCCTCAGCCGGTGCGGCTTCGGCAGCCGGAGCGGCGGAGCCGGAGCCGTCACCGATGCGGACCAAGGGGGCGCCAACTTCAGCCGTCTCGTCTTCAGCGACGAGGATTTCTTCGATGACGCCAGAGATCGGAGAAGGGATTTCGGTGTCTACTTTGTCGGTTGAAACCTCGAGCAACGGCTCGTCGATCTCCACCCGGTCACCAACCTGCTTGAGCCAGCGGGTGACGGTTCCTTCGGTGACACTCTCACCGAGGGCGGGCAAGTTAACGGATTCAGACATGTCGTCCCCGTTCTCCTTATTGATCTTTGTGCGGATGAATTCTGCTGGTCCGGGTCAGGTGCATGCGGCATATAGCGCCGCATGCACCTGACCCGTGGGTCTTGGTAAGACTTAGCCGTGGAGAGCTTTGCCCGCGAGGGCAAGGTGGGCTTCGCCCAGGCTTTCGTTCTGGGTGGGGTGGGCGTGGACCAGCTGGGCCACGTCCTCCGGGTAGGCTTCCCAGTTCACGATCAGTTGGGCTTCGCCGATCTGCTCGCCCATGCGGGAGCCGATCATGTGGATGCCCACTACGGGGCCGTCCTTCTGGCGGACGAGCTTAACGATGCCGCCGGTGCCAAGGATTGAGCTCTTGCCGTTACCGGCAAGGTTGTACTCCTGGGTCTGCACCTGGTCGTCGCCGAACTTCTCCTTGGCGGCCTTCTCGGTGTAACCGACTGTGGCGATTTCAGGCTCGCAGTAGGTGACCTTGGGGATGTTGATGTCCTCAACGATTGCCGGGTTCAGGCCGGCGATTTCCTCGGCGACGAAGATGCCCTGCTGGTAGCCACGGTGCGCGAGCTGAACACCGGGGACGATGTCGCCAACGGCGTAGATGTTGCCGACACCGGTGTGGAGGCGTTCGTTGGTGATGACGAAGCCGCGGTCGATGGTGATGCCGGCTTCTTCGTAGCCGAGGTTGGCGGTCACGGGACCACGGCCAACGGCAACCAGGAGGAGGTCGGCTTCGAACGTCTGGCCGTCCACCAAGGTGACCTTGACGCCGTCGTCGTTCTGCTCAACACCCTGGAAGAAGATGCCGGTGGTGAACTTGATGCCGCGCTTCTTGAAAGCACGCTCAAGGTTCTTGACGATCGAGGCGTCCTCGTTGGGGACCAAGGAGGGGAGGCCTTCAATGATGGTGACGTCCACGCCGAAGGACTTCCACACGGAAGCGAACTCGACACCGATGACGCCGCCGCCCAGGACAATGGCGCTCTTGGGGATGTAGTCCATGGTGAGGGCCTGGTCAGAGGTGATGACCTTGCCGCCGATTTCAAGGCCGGGCAGTGAACGGGAGTACGAGCCGGTGGCCAGGACGATGTTCTTGCCCGTGTAGGAGGTGCCGTTCACGACCACGGTGTTGTTGCCCTGGAGCTTGCCTTCACCCTCGATGACGGTGATGCCCTTGGACTTGATAAGTCCCTGGAGGCCCTTGAACTTACCGGCAATGATGCCGTCCTTGTACGCGTTCACGGCCGACATGTCGATGCTGTCGAGCGTGACGTTCACGCCGTATTTGGCGGAATCGCGTGCATGGTCGGCCAGTTCAGCCGAGTGCAGGAGTGCCTTGGTGGGGATGCAACCGTTGTGCAGACAGGTTCCACCGAGCTTTGCCTTTTCCACAAGGCCAACGGTGAACCCAAGCTGAACGGCCCGCAGGGCAGTGGCGTAGCCGCCGCTGCCGCCACCGAGTACCAGGATGTCGAATTCTTGCGCAGTTGCCTGATCGGCCACTAAAACGCTCCCTCGCGTGAATGATGACACGGGACTGCGTGCCATCTGGTCTTTGGAACTTGTTCTGCCGTGATTATGCCAGCACCTAAGTTCTCTTGCATTTGTGACTATCGAGTTCACCTTAGCGAACCACCTACCCATGCTCCACCCTCTGCGGGCGTTTTGGGGAGCGCTTGTGTCGAGACTCACGTTCACTTGTGACACAGCGCTACACCCCGCATAATTCCGGGGTTGTGCAGGCCCTCGCCGGGGATCCGGCAGGGGCCTGCGCAACCCGGAAGGGCAAGGTGGTGCGTCAGGCGGAGACTGCCAGGAGATCCTCGGCGTAGGCAAGCAGTGTGCGGACAGTGCATCCGGTACCCTGCTTGGGCGTGTAGCCATACGGTGCGCCGTTGTTGAACGACGGTCCGGCGATGTCCACGTGGGCCCACGGGATCTGCTGGCCGGCGTCGTTCTTGCCCACGAATTCGCGCAGGAAGACCGCTGCGGTCATCATGCCACCGTTGCGCTCTCCGATGTTTGCAAGGTCAGCCACCTGCGAATCCAGGCTCGGACGGAGTTCTTCCGGCAGCGGCATCGGCCAGACCAGTTCGCCTGCCCTGTCAGCCGCCGACTTCAGTGCTGCAGTGACGGAATCGGATCCCATGACCCCGGCAGTGCGCAGACCCAGGGCGATCAGCTGAGCACCTGTCAGCGTTGCGACATCAATGATGGCGTCCGGCTTCTCCATGCTGGCAGCGACGATGCCGTCGGCCATGACCAGCCGGCCTTCAGCGTCCGTGTTCAAAACCTCCACAGTCTTGCCGCCGTAAATGGTGAAGACGTCAGCAGGCCGGGCTGCGGCGCCTGAAGGCATGTTTTCCGCAATGCAGAGCCATGCGGTCGCCTTGAGGGGCAGGCCGAGCGAGGCGATGGCCAGGACAGTGTTAAGTACGACGGCGGCACCGGCCATGTCGCTCTTCATGTCGCCCATGCCGAGGGCCGGCTTAATGGAAATGCCGCCGGTGTCGAACGTGATGCCCTTGCCGACCAGGGCAATCTTCTTTGTAGCCTTTGCGGGGGCGTATTCGACCTTAACCAGGCGCGGCTGGCGCGTGGAGCCCTTGCCGACGCCGAGAATACCCCCGAAGCCTTCCTTTTCAAGACGCTTTTCATCCCAGACGGTGATCTTGACCGGAAGGCCCTTGGCCAGCTCCTTTGCGGATTCCGCGAAGGACTCCGGGTACAGGTGGCTCGGGGGCTCGTTGACCAGAGTGCGGGTTGAGTTGACGGCACGGGCGAGCACAATTGCCCGATCCAGTGCGGGCTGGGCAGACTTGGCGTCGATATCCGAGAAGATCAGGGCCTTGGCCACGGGTGCCTTCAGCCCATCCTTGCTGGAACGGTGCTCCGTGTAGGCGTACGCGCCCAACGCGGCTCCTTCGGCGACAGCGGTGACATCCGCCAGGGTCGCCGTCGGGAACGCCAAGGTGACCGAAGCGGTGCCGGCCAGCTGGCGTACGGCGGATCCCGCGGCGCGCCGCAGGGCTTCCTCGCCAAGGCTTCCGTCATCGGAAAGCTTTCCTACTCCGGCGAGGACGAGAATCCCTGAGCCTGTCTCCGGCAAGCCGGGAAGCCGGTGCGCCTGGTCGGGAGCGCCGGTGATCCCCAAGAGCTTCAGTGACCCCGCAACGGACTCGGCGGCCTTCGCGCTCAGCGGGTTGGACAGCAGTACCGGCCCGTCCGCGCCTTGGGCAACGCCAATCACGAGTGCGTCGCTGGGGGACTTTTTCAGGTCCTTGGCGATGATTCCCAGGATGATGTCAGTAGTCTTGACCACGAGGATGTGTCCTCACTTCTCTCTGCATTGCATGGCGGGGCCGCATGTTTGGCGGCCCGCCCCGGTACGCGCCCGACGTCCCTTGCGACGGCGGCCTTGGTCTTCAGGTCCAGCGTCGCAAAGCGCGCCGACCCTTTTTCGATCGTAGTCTCTAGAGTGCTGCGAACAGCAATTAAATGAGAGCTGCCGCACATCCGGGGCAGGAATGCCCGTTGGACGTGCAGCGTTGTATCGATTAGTAGAGTCCCGCAGCCAGGTGTTGGCGCCTTTTGGTGCCAGGTTGCCGGCGCCCCGGGACCTTCCCGAACTTTGTCATTGCGAAAGGAACACGCCGTGTTTGAACGGATATCCGGCTCCCTCCTGGACCCTGAATCGCTGTACGCCCGGAACATCGAGACCTTCCACAGCCCCGAGCTGCGTGGATTGAACATGGTCATGGGATTCACGGGCTTTGCCGATGCCGGTCAGGTAGTCCGGCAGATCAACGCGGAACTGTTGGACGAACTGGACGCTGAGGTGGTGGCCATGTTCGATGCCGACCAACTCATCGACTACCGCTCAAGGCGGCCCCACATCAGCTTTGTGGAGGACCACCTGCAGGACTACCAAGCGCCAAAACTGGGCCTGTACAAGCTCAATGACGGCCTCGGCCAACCGTTTCTGCTCCTTGCCGGCTTCGAGCCCGATCTGCAATGGGAGCGTTTCTCGCGGGCCGTGGTTGGAATCGTGGAGGAACTGGACGTCAACCTGGTGACCTGGATTCATTCAATCCCCATGCCCGTCCCGCACACGCGGCCTGTTGGGGTCACGGTTCATGGCAACATGCCCGAGCTCATTGCGGGGATTTCGAGCTGGAAGCCCACCGTTGATGTGCCCGCCGCCATCGGACACATCCTTGAACTGCGGCTCACCGAAGCCGAACGCAACGTGGCCGGGTATGTCATCCATGTCCCGCATTACCTCTCCGAAGCCGAGTATCCGCCAGCGGCCGTAGCCGGTTTGGAATACCTGGGGGCGGCAACGTCCCTCATGCTGCCCACGGACAGGCTGCGGGAAGCCGGCCGTGAAGTGGGCCGACAGATTGCCGAGCAGATCGAGGCGTCTGAGGAAGTACAGGCAGTAGTGACAAATTTGGAGACGCGCTACGACGAGAAATCCGAAGGTGTTGTCCGCCGCTCGCTGCTGGCTGATGAGAACGATGAACTGCCCAATGCAGAAGATATTGGAGCCGCCGTCGAGGCCTATCTGGCACGTAAAGACTCGCCTCAATAAATCAGCTTTGAGTCGCCGGCAGGCATAATTGGGGGGTGAATGCTCCCCGCGCCTGGCTCATCTGGACGATCGGCGTATTCGCCTACCTGGTGGCAGTGGCGCAGAGAACCTCTTTTGGCGTTGCAGGTTTGGAGGCTACGGACAGGTTCCATGCCAGTGCCTCTGCCATCTCTTTTTTCACGGTGCTTCAACTTCTGGTGTACGCAGGGTTACAGATCCCCGTGGGCGTCCTGGTGGACAGGTTTGGCTCGCGGGCCATGATTGCCGGCGGTGCCGTGCTCATGGGATTGGGACAGTTGCAGTTGGCCTTCGCGGACAGTGTTCCCGGTGGCGTCCTGGGCCGGGTCCTGGTGGGCGCAGGGGATGCGATGACCTTTATTTCGGTGATCCGCCTGGTCCCTTTGTGGTTCGCTCCTGCCAAGGTTCCGCTGGTCACCCAGCTGACCGGTATGTGTGGCCAACTTGGTCAGCTCTTCAGTGTTGTTCCGTTCGCGCTGCTTCTCCACTCGGCCGGATGGACGCCCGCTTTCCTGACCCTGGCAGCGATGTCCGTGCTGGCAGTGGTGCTGGTACTGGCAGTGCTTCGCGATGCTCCACCCGGGCACCCGCCCCGGGAAACCGGCCAAGGCCTCCGTGCCACCGGCGTTTCCCTGTCCCGCGCGTGGAAACAACCCGGGACCCGGCTGGGACTCTGGAGCCACTTCACCGTTCAATTCAGTGGCAACCTTTTCGCGATGACTTGGGGGTATCCCTTCCTGTTGTCTGCCCAAGGACTTGATGCCGGAACCGTCTCCGGCCTCATGGCGCTGTTCGTGGCCACCGCGATAGTTGCCGGGCCAGGGTTCGGACGGTTCGTTTCCAAACATCCCATGCGGCGGTCCGCCATGGTTCTGCTGATTGCCTTGGCGACAACCATGGCTTGGGCTGCTGTGCTCATTCTTCCCGAGCGCGCCCCGCTGTGGCTCCTGGTTATTTTGGTGGTGGTGCTGGCTGTGGGCGGGCCCGGATCCATGATCGGATTCGACTTTGCCCGAACCTTCAATCCCTCGCACCGGATCGGCACAGCCACCGGTATTGTCAACGTCGGCGGTTTCATTGCTGCCCTCGTGGCCATCTACCTCATCGGACTGGTACTGGACCTCCTGTACGCCAGCGGTTTCTCCGGCGGAGATCTCTACGGTCTCGCGCCGTTCCGTATTGCCCTCAGTGTCCAGTTCGTACTGCTGGCCCTTGGTACGGTGCTCATCCTGGTGACGCGGCGGAAGGTTCGCCGCCAAATGGCATCCCAAGGGATTCACGTGCAGCCGCTCCTGGCCGCCCTCGCCAGGCAGCGCCGGGAACGGATCGAGCGACGACGTGCCGCACGCCCCGTGTCTCAGGACGAGCAGTAGTACCAGCCCTCTGCTGATTTTCCGCGGCAGCTTTTCCGCTGCAGCTTTTCCACATAGGCATGATGGTCACTGTCTCCTCCGGATGGAGTTGCGCAGGGTGGAACCATGACTTCCAACAGAACGCTCAGCATCCACCAGCCCGAAGACATTCTTGCTTACATTCCCCACATGTTGGGTTACTGGCCCGAGGACAGTCTTGTAGCGATCACCATGCAAGGGAAAACCCTTGGTGCCACGCTGCGCGTGGACCTGCCACACCTTGCTTCACTTGAGGCCCGTGCAGGTTTTGCGGACCAGATCCGGAGCTTCCTGATTGCTGATGAGGACGCCAACGGCGTTGTGCTCGCGGTCTACACCGACTCCGGGTGGGAGGACGGCAACGTGGTCCGGCAGGCAATTCCGCTGCTCAACGCCCTGCAGCTGAGTCTGGACGAGGTTGACTTATCTGTCCGCGACGCTTGGTTGGTTGGCTCCGAGTACTGGCGTAGCGCTTACTGCACAGATCTCCAATGTTGCCCGATTCCGGGATTGCCTGTTGAACGCATCAAGAACAGCAGGCTCAGCGCAGAGTTGGTGTACAGGGGGAGTTCCATAGGGCCGTCACCCAGGAGCGCGCTCGGAAAACCCCGGCTTGCCAGCCCCGGGGCCCTTGATCCTTTGGTTTTGGCAGCTGAGTCGCGCTACGGCAAGCAAATTCTCGGTCGATGGCGGAGCGAGCGTTGCTTGGACGCCATCCTTGCTGTGTGGCACCACGTGCTGAATCGGGTGGAAGCGGGCCACCCCTTGCAGCCCGGCGCGGATGCTCGCATCATGGGCTTCCTCAGGACAACCCTCAGGGTCCCTGCCTGGCGGGACGCTGTGGTGGTCATGGCAGCAGCCGGCGTGGACTCTGCGAGGTACGGGGCTTCAGCGTTCGGACTGTTCGTTGACGACGACGATGACGGCGACACGCCGTTCGACCCACAAGAACTCGGAGTAGAAGGGCCGGTTCCCGCCGCCGCCAAAGTACCGCCTGAACGAAATACTGACGGAGACGTGTTCACGTACGGTGACGTCCTGCTTGGGATGCAGCCGGATATGCCTTGCTGGAGAACTCTGGATGCACTGCAAACGGTCCTTGCCGGGTTATGCGTCGATGGCGAATCCGGCGTCGTGCCGGCAGCGGCACTGACGCTGCAGGGCTGGATTGCCTGGTGCAAGGGGCGCGGATCCATTGCCCACGCATGCCTCAGCGGGGCGGAGGCTGCCCAACCGGGCTACCGCCTTGCCGAGCTGCTCATGGATGTCCTGGGCCGGGGGACCATTTGCGCGTGGGCGCGAAGTTCCAGCACTGCCTGGCGCGGATACAAGGACACGGTCGCGTAGGGGTTTGGGCATTCATCAGGCATATGTTTCGCAAAACCGTGAGACAATGGATGCCGAGACCCGGTTGGGTCCGCGTTCGAATGCCTGAATTGTCCCCTTCGCCGGGAACAATACAGTGTCGTCGAGAGTTCTCTATAGAGACTCTGCAGACGGCGATCGCATTTGAAATTGATCGCGGACTTGACAGGGTCATAGTGGTGTTGCCCGTATGGTGATTCCACAGACCGCCGCTAGAAAGGTTTTCTGTGACTCCGTCTTCCGTCGAGAAGGAACCCGCCGCCCAGGCCGAATTGTCCGCTGAGGAAAAGAAGGCGGCAACATCGGCCAAGCGCGCAGCGACACGTGCTGCCAACAAGGCCTCAGAGGGCGACTCTGACAAGCCGGCACCCAAGAAGCGCGGACCCAAGCCCGGTGCGAAGGCCGCCGCTGAAGCCGCTAACAAGTCTTCAGGCTCCGACGCTGAGGACTCCAGCGAGGATGAAGACTTTGATCCCGCAGCTGCCGAGGAAGTCGAAGTCGGAGACGACGAGGACGGCGCCACGGCCACCAAAGACAAGGCTGCGCCTTCCGGTTCGGGTTTCGTTTACTCGGATGCCGACGACGACGACGCTCCTGTCCAGCAGGTCATGTCTGCAGGCGCTACAGCCGACCCCGTCAAGGACTACCTCAAGCAGATCGGCAAGGTTGCTCTGCTCAACGCAGAGCAGGAAGTTGATCTCGCGCTTCGGATTGAGGCCGGCCTCTTTGCTGAGGAAAAGATCAACGCTGACGACGGATCCATGGATCCCAAGCTCAAGCGTGAGCTTGAATTCGTCATTCACGATGGCAAGCGCGCCAAGAACCACCTGCTGGAAGCCAACCTTCGCCTCGTCGTCTCCTTGGCCAAGCGCTACACCGGCCGTGGCATGCTCTTCCTGGACCTGATCCAGGAAGGCAACCTGGGCCTTATCCGCGCCGTAGAGAAGTTCGACTACACCAAGGGCTTCAAGTTCTCCACCTACGCAACGTGGTGGATCCGCCAGGCAATTACCCGCGCCATGGCAGACCAGGCCCGCACTATCCGTATTCCGGTGCACATGGTGGAAGTCATCAACAAGCTGGCCCGCGTACAGCGCCAAATGCTGCAGGACCTCGGCCGCGAACCGACGCCTGAGGAGCTGGCACTCGAACTGGACATGACGCCTGAGAAGGTTGTTGAGGTCCAGAAGTACGGGCGCGAGCCGATTTCACTGCACACCCCGCTGGGTGAAGACGGTGACTCGGAGTTCGGTGACCTGATTGAGGACTCGGAGGCTGTTGTTCCGGCCGACGCCGTCAGCTTCACGCTCCTGCAGGAGCAGCTGCATTCCGTTTTGGACACACTGTCCGAGCGTGAGGCCGGAGTCGTGGCGATGCGCTTCGGTCTGACCGACGGACAGCCGAAGACTTTAGACGAAATCGGCAAGGTCTACGGCGTCACGCGTGAGCGCATTCGTCAGATCGAAAGCAAGACCATGTCCAAGCTGCGGCACCCGTCCCGCTCGCAGGTCCTGCGGGACTACTTGGACTAAACAAGCAGAGTCATGGGAAGTGGCCCGGCCGGATCTCCGGCCGGGCCACTTTCTTGAGCGCAAACAGTTGAGAATCTGGAGCGAAAGCAGTTACAGGCAACTCAGCCAGTTATACGCAACAAGGCCCCTCCCTGGTGGGAGGAGCCTTGTCATGTAGTCACCGCGGGTTTCGGGTGAGCCGGGTTGCCTAGTCGACGGGGACGGGAGCCTTCTCGGTGAGGCGCTCGGTCTCATCGTGCCAGTCGGAAGTCATGGGCCGAAGCGTGGCTTCAACTGCGCGGGCGTGGTGGCCGCAGAAGAGCAGCTCACCGCCGGAGGACTCGAGTACAACGCGGACGTACGCTTGGGCTCCGCAACGGTCACAGCGATCAGCTGCGTTCAGCGTGCGGTCTGCAACTGCTGTTGTCATGTCGGCCTCCTTAGTAGTTCTGTACATCCATATAACCAGCATTCGACGCAGATCCATGGCAAGGATGGGTCACTTTCGCTGTCCGCGTATCACATGTGCGTAACGTAACCGGGAAGGCTGCGCCCGCTGTGGAGTGGCAAACAGGGCTTCCTGCCTTCCCCGGCTAGGCTTGTACGGGCAGTGTTTGCCGTGATTTACCAGCCAACGCGGCTGGGAAGTACCCCCGAGATATACCCCGAAGGAGCACACCGCGAGTGGCACCGAGTTCTGAATACAACGCCCGGCATTTGTCTGTCCTTGAGGGCCTGGAAGCCGTTCGAAAGCGCCCGGGCATGTACATCGGCTCAACGGACTCCCGCGGTCTCATGCACTGCCTGTGGGAAATCATCGACAACGCCGTGGATGAGGCCCTGGCTGGCTTTGGACATGACATCAAGGTCATTCTGCACGCGGACAACTCGGTGGAGATTCACGACGACGGCCGCGGTATTCCCGTGGACGTCGAACCGAAGACCGGCCTCTCCGGCGTCGAAGTCGTCTTCACCAAGCTGCACGCAGGCGGTAAATTCGGCGGCGGCTCCTACACTGCCTCGGGTGGCCTGCATGGTGTGGGAGCCTCTGTGGTGAACGCGTTGTCGAGCCGCTTGGACGTCCAGGTGGACCGTGGCAGCAAGACGTACCAAATGTCATTCCGTCGCGGAGAGCCTGGACGCTTTGTGGATTCCGGGGCAAAGCCAAGCCCCAATGCACCCTTTGAACCGTTCGTTGAGAAGTCGGTGCTCGATGTTGTGGGCAAGGCAAAGCGCGGTGTCACGGGAACCCGCGTGCGCTATTGGTCGGACCGTCAGATTTTCACCCCTGATGCCAAGTTCTCTTACGACGATCTGGCGTCAAGGGCGCGTCAGACTTCCTTCCTTGTGCCGGGCCTGAAGATTACCGTGCGCGACGAACGCAAGCTGGCCGGTACACCGGGGGAGTCCGGTGTTCATGAGGAAGTGTTCCACCACGACGGCGGCATCTCCGAGTTCGTCGAGTTCCTCGCAGCCGATTCCGGAGTGACGGACGTTTGGCGCCTTCATGGGTCCGGAAAGTTCAAGGAAACCGTTCCCGTGCTCGATGACAACGGGCACAGCAAGATCGCCGAAGTGGAGCGTGACTGTGAGGTGGACATCGCCCTGCGCTGGGGTATTGGTTATGAGACCACCATGCGCAGCTTCGTGAACATCATCGCCACGCCCAAGGGCGGCACGCACCAGTCCGGTTTTGAAACTGCCCTGCTGAAGACTTTCCGCAAAGCCGTTGAGACCAATGCGCGCAAGCTAAAAGCCGGCAACGACAAGATAGAGAAGGATGATATTCTCGCCGGTCTGACGGCCGTACTGACCGTGCGGCTGGCGGAGCCGCAGTTCGAGGGACAGACCAAGGAGATCCTGGGCACCTCCGCCGTCCGGGCCATTGTTGCCAAAGTGGTTGAGAAGGAAATAACCGCGAGGCTGAGTTCGGCCAACCGCAACGACAAAGCCCAATCGGCGCTCCTGCTGGAGAAGATGGTGGCCGAGATGAAGTCGCGCATCTCCGCCCGTGTGCACAAGGAAACCCAGCGCCGCAAGAATGCACTGGAAACGTCGTCGATGCCCACCAAGCTGGCGGACTGCCGGACTGATGATGTGGCGCGCTCTGAACTGTTCATCGTAGAGGGCGACTCTGCTCTTGGTACCGCCAAGCTTGCGCGGTCCTCTGACTTCCAGGCCCTGCTGCCCATCCGGGGAAAGATCCTGAACGTCCAGAAGGCATCTGTTGGCGACATGTTGTCCAACGCTGAGTGCGCCGCGTTGATCCAGGTTGTTGGGGCCGGCTCGGGTCGAAGCTTCGATCTTGACGTTGCACGCTACGGCAAGGTCATCCTGATGACTGACGCCGACGTTGACGGCGCGCACATCCGGACCCTGCTGTTGACTCTCTTCTTCCGTTACATGCGGCCCATGGTCGAGGCAGGCCGCGTGTTTGCGGCTGTCCCGCCGCTGCACCGGGTGGAGGTCATCAACCCGGGCCAGAAGGCCAATGAGATGATCTATACGTACTCGGAGGCCGAGCTCCACGTGCTTCTCTCCAACCTTGCGAAGGAGGGCAAGCGCTACAAGGAGCCCATCCAGCGGTACAAGGGTCTGGGTGAGATGGACGCTCAGCAGTTGGCCGAGACCACCATGGACCCACGCCACAGGACCCTTCGGAAGGTGGGCATCGAAAGCGCCCAGCGCGCCGAGGAGGTCTTCGACCTCCTGATGGGCTCCGACGTCGCACCACGCAAGGAATTCATCATTGCAGGTGCAGCCACCCTGGACCGGGAACGCATTGACGCTTAGCTCGGGGTCCGGGGAGCCGGCGCGTCTTCAGTGGCTGCTTTAGTGTGTGAGGGGGCGGCGAACGTAGCGGCCCCCACCACCAAAGCCAGCGCGCCCAGGCCCCAGGGCAGCCCGGCGGCGACGGCAACGCCGCCCACCAGCAGCGGCCCACCGGCGTCGCCAAGTTCACGGCCCAGTTCCGCTGAGCCCATGGTCCTGCCGAGCCGTTCGGCGGGCGTGGCATCGGCCAGATGGGCAAAAGCGAGAGGCGTGGAAACCCCGATTCCCACACCGATGAGCACGGCCGCGCAGTAAACCCAGACCGCCCCGGGCGCCACTGCGGCCAGCAAGGTTCCTGCCGAGATGGCGAGCAGGCCGGCCACCATCCCTGACCTGTCCGCGATTCTTCCTTGATCGCGAAGCCGGCCGACGCGGGGCTGTATCAGCGCCGAAGCTACTGCCAGCACCGTGACGACAGCCACGCTGCCCCCTGTACCCAACCCGTCCCGTGCGGCCAAGGCGGGGAGAAAACCAACGGCTGCCCCGAGGGCTCCCGTGGCGGCAGCCAGTACGAGTGTTGGCCCAAGGAATGAGCGCTCGGTGCTCTGGCGCCACACATCCACGATCGTGTATCTGGGGCGGGGAAGCGGCTGCAACCGGGGTACCGACGCAAGGGCCCACACGGCCACCGCCACGCCCAGCGCCGCAAGAATACCGAATAGGAGACTGAACCCTCCGATGATGATGGCCAAGGCTCCCAAGAGTGGTCCGATGGCGTAGCCAAGCCCCTTCCATGAGCCGTATCGTCCAAAGTAGTGTCCGGTCTTCCCGCCTGCGAGCCGGGCGACACTGGCGGACGAAGCCGGTGAAAAGGCAGAGGCAGCCATCCCTTGTCCCAAGCGGGCAGCACCGAGCAGGGCGGGCTGATCGGCCCACAGGCCAATCAAGGAGGCAGCGGAGAAGGCCACCAGGCCACCCACGATGACTGGTTTGGGTCCGATGCGGTCGCTGAGGGCGCCGAACACCGGTTTGAGAAACACTTCCGCGACGTCATACAAAGCCAGCAGGATGCCCAAGGTCAGCAAGCTGAGTCCGATGTCGGCGCTTTCAGCCCCCAGACCAGCAGCGACAGCATGGGCGCCGAAGGCGGTGGTAAAGCCCGCGGCGTAGAGGGGCCAACGCTGGCTGGCCGGAATATCAGGATGACGTGCTTCGGGGGCTTTCACATCTTTGAATGTAACAGCTGCTACATTCGATGATGTGATTGATGAACGATGGCTCCTGATTTTGGTCCAGGTTCCTGCGCAGCCCTCCCGGCACAGGGTGGCCGTGTGGCGGGAATTGCGTCGGACCGGGGCGGTTCCGTTGTCGCCGGGAACCTGGGTTCTTCCTGCCCACCCGGCCTTTGACGAGGGGCTCTCTCGAGCTGAGGCGCTGGTAGCGAAGGGTGAGGGATCTTGGACGCTGGTGGACGCCGTGCCCCGGAATCAGGGGGCGGGGACGTTCCGCGGCGCGTTCGAAGCAGCACGGCTGGAGGAGTGGAAAGAGTTCACGGCTGATTGCGGCAAATTCGAGCAGGAGATAGCCAAAGAGATCTCACGGGAGAAGTTCACTTTCGCCGAACTGGAGGAGGAAGAGCAAAGCCTGGAGCGACTGAGACGCTGGTTCAGGGAGTTGAAATCGCGCGATGTCCTCCGTCTGCCCGTGGCGGGCGACGCTTCTGCACGTTTGGCTCGATGCACCGAAGCGCTGGAGGCTTACGCGTCCCTGGTTTATGACGCAACACTGCCCTAGTAGACGCTGCCCGAGTAAGCGGCGCTAAGTGGGTGGTGCTAGTCAGCCCAGTAGTCCTGGAACGATCAAAAGTGCCGTGGGCACCGCAAGCAGCAGGGCTGAGGCCAAGAGGACCAGCACGCGTGCAGGCTTGGTGAGCGGCGGCTTGGGTGAGAGCAGGCGGCTGACGCGGGACGCCGTCGTGCGCGGTGAGTCGGCACCGCCGGTAGCGCTGACAGCGTTGCCCTCCACGACGGCGCCACCAGCTCTGAGTGCCTGGCCACCGGGAACCTGCCCGTTAAGGACCGGCTGTGAGGTGCCGCTGGCAACAATGGCGATGGCCTTGATCAGCGTGCCTTTGCTCTCGGTGCGGAGTGCGACGTCGTCGGCCAGCATTTCGATCAGTGAGTTCACGGCCGTCTGGGCCAGCCGGGTGGTGGGGAACCAGGGCAGTGCCTGACGCCAGGCAGCAAAAGCCCACAGCAGCAGATCGTGCCGCTGGGACAGGTGGGCATTTTCGTGAATGAGGACAGCCCTGAGTTCAGCTGGTTCCAGTGCTGCCATGAGGCCGTCGGACAAGACCGTTACTGATCGGGCTCCGCCGGGCAGGCAGTAGGCGACCGGGGAGTCGTGGTTGATCACCACAGTGCCGGGACCGTCGTCGGATGGTGATGCCAGGAGGGCGAGCAGTTCCCGGTGGCGTCGCCGTTGGCGTTCAATCTTGTAGTAGGTCAGCAGGAGGGTGAAGACCAGGTGTGCGGTCAGAAGCGCTGCTGCGGAGAGCGCAAAGAGGTGCCAAAAGCCCAGAGCGGTGGTGGGTTCGTTGTTGAAGACCATCCCGGCCAGGCTCTTGAGCCCGGCTATGAGGTTGTCCCCGATTGGCTCCAGTCCGTAGACGAGCATGGCCCCAATCATGGACAAACCGCCGGCGAGGGCGATCGCCTGCCACAGCACCATGGCGGTGAAAGGGGATCGCGCAGGCCACTGTGCGCGCGAGAGCAGCACGGGTACCGGCCACGCCAGGATCAATGCCAGGACCGCAAGCAGGTATGAGGTCCAGAACATAGTGGCTAATTGTAGCCGAGCAGTTTGCGCAGGGTAGCGGCTTCACTTTCGGTGACGGAACCAATGAAGCGGGCAAGCACGGCCTCGCGGTCCGGAGCGGAGCCCAGGACTTCATGCATGAGTTCGGCGGTGTGGTCCGCGCGGCTTGAGACGGCTTGGTAGCGGTGCGGCCGCGTTCCGCGTTCGCGCTCCACCAGGCCCTTCTTTTCCAGGCGTGAGAGCACGGTAAGGACCGTGGTGACTGCCAGGTCCTTGCCTTGATGACCCGCTGTGCCGTCCCCGGCCTCGGAATCCTGCGCCAAAAGATCGCGCAGTGTGTTGGCAGTTGCAGCCTCCTGGCCTGCCCAGAGCAGATCCATCACTGCCCGTTCCAGTTCCCCAAGACTTGCCATCGATACGTCCCTACCTTCCGCTTTCCGGTGCAGCGTGCCTGCTGTCGGAAGCGATGATCCAACATTCCACAATAAATCTACCGCTTTTCAGACCTTCATTCTACGTGAGGTAGAACTATCGGCGCGTCGCTTCCGGCCGAAGTCCCTTGCGCGTGGGTTACGCCACTTGAAGAATGGGTTTCGTCGGCCTCTGTTTGTTCTACACTGTGTAGAAGAGAAGTTTTCTACGTGACGTAGAAGTTAGGTCATCGTACTTCGGTCCACCGCACAAAGGACAGCCATGGACGCCTTGGAAATCGCACGCTGGCAATTCGGCATCACTACCGTCTACCACTTCATGATGGTGCCGCTCACTATCGGCCTCGGCCTGGTGGTGGCCATCATCCAGACCATTTGGTACCGCACCGGCAAGCCCGAATACCTGCGGATGACCAAGTTCTGGGGGAAACTCTTCCTCATCAACTTCATCATGGGTGTAGCCACCGGCATCGTCCAGGAATTCCAGTTCGGCATGGCATGGAGCGAGTACAGCCGCTTCGTCGGAGACGTATTCGGCGCACCATTGGCCCTCGAGGCTCTGTTGGCCTTCTTCGTTGAATCCACCTTCCTGGGCTTGTGGATCTTTGGTTGGAAGCAGCTCAAGCGCGGTGTGCACCTGGCCTGCCTGTGGATCGCCGTGATTGGCTCGGTCTTCTCCGCGTACTTCATCATTGTGGCGAACTCCTGGATGCAGCACCCCGTGGGAGTCGAAATGGTGGACGGCCGGCCAGTGATGACCGACGCCTGGGCGGTATTTACCAACAACACGGCGCTGGTTGCCGTGCCCCACACCTTGTTCGGTGCACTCGCCGTAGCAGGAGCCTTCCTCCTGGGCATCGCCTGGTACCACCTCTGGCGTCGACGTCACGATGGCGTGGACGTTGTGGGCAAGGACGGCAAGCTGGTCCCCGGTGAAGCCGCCATCCCGGGCCGCGACAAGACCGATTACACCGTGTGGATGACGTCCCTCCGAATCGGTGCAGTGGTGGCCATGATCTCCTTCGCCGGAACCGCCATCACAGGTGACCTGCAGGGCAAGCTCATGTTCGAGCAGCAGCCCATGAAGATGGCTGCAGCAGAAGCTGCCTGCCACGACGGCACGGGCTTTTCGGTACTGAGCGTCGGTAACCTTGGCGCCACAAACTGCGACGACATTGTGGCTGTCATTGAAGTACCCGGAATACTCTCCTTCCTGGCCAAGGGTGACTTCACCACAGAGGTCAAGGGTGTGAACAGCCTGTTGGGTGAGTACAAGGAGAAGTACGGAACCCACCTGCCGGACAACCCCCTGTACGGCGAGCGCGCCGGACAGGAAATCCAATACGTTCCCGTCATGGAAGTCACTTACTGGGGCTTCCGCATGATGATCGGCTTCGGTGGCATCGCCGCCTTCGCCGCCCTGCTCGCACTCTGGGTGACCCGAAAGGGTGTGGTTCCCGAGTCCAAGTGGCTCATGCGTCTGGCCGTCTTCGGGATACTTGCACCGTTCGGCGCCAACGCCGCCGGCTGGATCTTCACCGAAATGGGCAGGCAGCCTTTCGTGGTGGCCCCCAACCCGGATATGAACGGCATCGATCAAGTGTTCATGTTCACCGCCGCTGCGGTGTCGCCGGGCGTCAGCGCAGGCGAGCTTATGACCTCGCTGGTGGTTCTCACCGCCATCTATGCCGTGCTCCTGGTGGTGGAAGTGAAGCTCCTGGTCAAGTACATCCGTGGCGGGGTGGCCTCGGCGATGCCCGAACTGGCGCACGCGCAGGACTCAAAGGATCCACACGATAAGAACGACGACGGCGGCGGCCCGGACAAGTCCGGCGACGACGTCCTGGCATTCGCCTACTAGAAACCAAGGGGTAATGACAATGGAACTGTTGCCAACCATCTGGTTCGTGGCCATCGCAGTGTTGTGGACCGGGTATCTCTTCCTGGAGGGTTTTGACCTGGGCGTCGGCATGCTCATGAAGCTGTTCGCCCGCAACAATACTGACCGGCGTGTACTGCTGAACACCATTGGCCCGGTCTGGGATGGCAATGAAGTGTGGCTGCTCACCGCAGCCGGTGCCACTTTCGCCGCTTTCCCCCTCTGGTACGCCTCGCTGTTCTCCACCCTCTACCTCCCGCTCCTTGCAGTCCTGGCTGCATTGATCTTCAGGGCAGTCGCTTTTGAGTACCGCGGCAAGGTGGACTCAGAGCGCTGGCGCAACCGTTGGGACTGGGCGATCGCCATCGGGTCCTTCGTGGCCGCCTTCGGCATCGGCGCCGCACTGGCGCTCACCACCACGGGACTGCCCTTGAACGAGAATGGTGACCGCGTGGGTGGCCCCATGGCCTGGTTCAGCGGCTATGCACTCCTGGGCGGTTTCGGTGTGGTGGCGTTCGCGCTGGTGCACGCCTTGGCGTTCCTCGCCCTGAAGACCGACGGCGATGTTCGTTACCGGGCCCGCCGCTGGTTTGTGCGACTGGTGCCGTTTGCGGTGTTGCCAATGTTTGGCTGGATGGTGGCTGTCCAGTTCCTGAGCGGCAAGCCGTGGACCTGGGCTTTGGTGGCGGCCGCGGTTATCGCCGTCGTGCTGGCGTGGCGGCTGGCCCGCGCGGGGTCCGAGGGCCGCGCCTTCAGTGCCCTCGGCGCGTTCATTGTCTGCGCCACAGCGTCCATCTTCGGAGCCGCATTCCCTGTGGTCATCCCCTCCACGATCGATCCCGCCTTCAACCTGACCATCTCCAACGCCTCGTCTTCGGACTACACGCTGGGCCTCATGAGCATCGTGGCGGCCGTTGGCCTGCCACTGGTTATCGCCTACCAATCATGGACGTATTGGGTGTTCCGGCGGCGTGTCAGCGCAGCCCACATCCCGGAAGCCCACGGCTTCCTGCCCGCCATTGCCGCGAAAGTGATGGTATCCAAGGACAGCCCCTCCGCCACACGAAGCCAAACGGGAGATTAGTCGCTCCATGAAACCCGTGTTCCCCTCCGGCCCGGCAACGCGATCGGCGCTGTACGCCATCGGCCTCATGTCCGCCCTCAGGGCACTGTCCCTGGTTCTCATGGCGCAAGCCGTGGCGGGGATGCTGGCAGGGCTCGCCTCCGGATCAGGGGACTGGCACAACGGACTCGTCTGGGGCGCGGCCGGTGCGGTCCTGAGGTCGTTGACCGTGTGGGGTCAAGGCATTGCGTCCAGGCGGGCCGCCTTGGGCGTCAAGGAGGAACTGCGGGCCCGGCTGCTGAGGCGCTCACTGTCCGACGCCGGTCCGTCACCGGTAGCGGGAATGAACGACGGCGGACTGGCGATCCTTGCCACGCGGGGCCTGGACGCGCTGGACGACTACTACACCCAGTACCTGCCGGCAATCGTGAACTGCGCCACGGTCCCTTTGCTGATCGGTGCACGGATCCTCTTCGCCGACTGGGTCAGTGCCGTGGTGATCGTCCTGACGGTTCCTTTGGTGCCTCTCTTCATGGTCCTGATCGGCAGGCACACCGAGGACACCGTCCGGGAGGCGCAAAGCACGCTCCGGAAACTGTCCGGCCACATTCTTGAACTCGCCAAAGGACTTCCCGTCCTGGTGGGCCTCGGACGTGCCACCGAACAGCGCGCAGCGCTGGAAGACATTTCCGAGCAATACCGTGCCCGAACCATGGGTACGCTCCGCACGGCGTTCCTCTCCGCGCTGGCCCTGGAACTTATCGCAACCATCTCGGTGGCCGTGGTGGCTGTGTTTATCGGCGTCCGGTTGGTGCACGGCGATATGGCCCTCGAAGCAGGACTCCTCGCATTGATCCTGGCCCCGGATTGCTACCTTCCCCTCCGGGAGCTCGGCACCGCCCACCACGCCAGTGATGACGGAAGGGCCGCCCTCGAAACCACCAACGCTGTACTGGACGCCCCCTCGCACCAGCGGCTGCAGGAGGACGACCCGTCAAGCCCAGCCCAGGTGTCCAGCACAGCTCAGGTGTCCAGCCCAGCCCAGGTGTCCAGCCCAGCTCAGGCCGGGGTGGTGGTGAGCGGACTGACGGTGACGTACCACGGAAGGTCAGCACCCGCCGTCGGGCCCCTCAGCTTTACGGCAGAGCCGGGCCGCGTCACGGCCCTCGACGGCGACAGCGGCGCCGGGAAGAGCACAGTCCTTGGCGTCCTCGCAGGGCTCATTGGGCAAGGGCCGGGGGCCTCGGTCACCGGGACCATCACCGGAGCAGCCCCCGGAACAGTGGCGTGGGTGCCGCAACACCCGGTCATGGCCACTGAAACTGTACAGGCAGAGATTGAGCTCTATCTGCAGGGATACCGGGGGAACGCAGCCGAAGCCGTCACCCGTGTCCTTCGAAAGGCGTCCGCCGAGCACCTGGCCGCCGGGAATCCAGCGGAACTGAGCCCCGGAGAGTTGCGGAGAGTTGCCTTGGCCCGCGGACTGGCCCGTGTGGAGGCCGGCGCAACAGTACTGCTGCTCGACGAACCCACCGCCCATCTGGACCACTATTCGGCAAGCGTGGTCCGCCGCGCCATTGAGTCGCTTCGTGGCAACGTCACCGTGATCCTGGTGGCCCACGACGCCGCCACCCGGGCGCTCGCCGATCACCTGGTCCCTGTGGGGAAACAGCACCCTAACTCAGCGCCCTCGGCACCCGGAGCGGGCAGTTCGCACGGGGCCACTGCAACAGCACGGGCAGCTGCAGTCCCCCCGAAAAACCCTGAAGCAAAAATCGCGCTCCCGTCCGCTCCCACGGCCGGCAGCCTGCACGGTCTTCTCCGGACACTGAAGCCCGTGCGCTGGAAGTTTGCCGCCGCCGGTGTAGTAGCCGTCCTGGCCGCCCTCTTTGCAGTAGCTTTGTCAGGCCTGTCCGGGTGGCTCATCATCAGGGCCAGCGAACAGCCGCCCATTCTCTACCTGCTCGGCGCGATCGTGGGAGTCAGGTTCTTCGGCATAGGAAGGGCCGTGCTGCGCTACTGCGAGCGTCTGTTGACCCATGACGCCGTCTTCGCTGCCATGACCCGGCTCCGCGGTTCACTCTGGGCATCGTTGAGCCGCAAGGCGCTGTCCCTCCGGCGCCTCCTCCAAGGCGGCAACGTGTTGGGCACCATCGTGGACGACGTAGACACCCTCAGGGACCTTCTTCCCAGGGTTGTCCTACCGCCCGTGACCGCCCTCGGAGTGGGAGCCGCGGCCATCCTCGCCACAGCCATCGTTGTGCCGGAGGCACTGCCGGCTGTAGTGGTGTCCGCCGTAGCGGGCCTGCTCATTGCGCCAACCCTTGCGGTCCTGGCTGACAGGAACGCGGCCAGAGCCGAACAACAGATGCGTTCTGTCGTGTTGCGGGGAGTGGCCGCCGCCCTCGACGCCCGAGCGGAACTCAACGCCAACGCAGTGCAGGAGCCGATCCTTGACGCACTGCGCGCCAAGGACCGCAACGCCACCCTCTCTGCGCAGCGCTCGGCATGGGCAGAAGGGCTGGGCCAGGCCACCATTGTCCTCGCGTGCTCTCTTGCCGCCCTGTGGGCCGGCGCCCTGAGCGCACCTGCCGTGCTCAACGGCACCATCGCCCCTGAACTCGCAGCCGTCATTGTCCTGATGCAACTCGCACTGGTTGAACCCTTCGGTGGAATCGTGTCCGCTGTACGCCAAGGACCGGCGCTCGCAGCCGTCCTGGGCCGGGTTTCATCATCCGGCGCTTTGGACACGCCCGGCCCCGCCAGCCCTTCTGAAGAGCACGACTCACTAAACCGCGACGGCGGCACGCGTCGCCTGCCGGATCGTCCTGGCGGGGCAGGCCTGGAACTTACGGACGCGTCAGCGGCGTGGCCGGGTGGCCCCACAGTCTTTGCCGGCGTGAACGCGGTTGCCGGTCCGGGCCGTTGGCTGGCCGTGACTGGCCCCTCCGGCGCGGGGAAGTCCACGCTCCTCTCCGTGTTGCTGGGATTCCTGCCGCTGGCGGAAGGAACTGTGAAGCTCTCCGGGACGGCGGCGTGGTGCCCCCAAGAGGCACACCTGTTCGACTCCACTATCCGCGGCAACCTCCTGTTGAGCCGGCCGGCCGCAGCAAAGCCCAGCGAGGCCCAGATGCATAAGGCCCTGGCCGACGTCGGGCTTGATTCAGTGGTGGCAGCATTACCGGAGGGGCTCGATACCCGCATCGGGCCCGGAGGTTCTTTCCTCAGCGGCGGAGAACGCCAGCGCCTTGCCATGGCCAGGACGCTGCTGACCGGAGCGTCCGTGTTGCTGCTTGATGAACCAACGGCCCATTTGGATGCGGCCTCGGCGCGGGACATGATGGCCATTCTCCGCAACGGACTCAAGGACGTCACCGTTGTGCTGGTTACCCACAACCCTGAGGACATTGACCCGGCAGATGTGCGGCTGGAGTTGCCTGGAGGGCAGGCTGCCGCGGAGCATGCTTCCGTGAGATCCACACCGGGCGCGGCGGAACTGGTGGGAAGGCCTACTCCTCAGTAGCCTGTTGGCATGCCTTCCAAAACCCCGAGCCAAGCCATTCCTGATGCCATTGCCACCGGGCTGAGCTGGCGACCAGCCACCATGGAGGACCTCGATAACTGGGCGGGCCTGATAGCCCGGACAGCCGCGGCCGAACATCCCGTCTGGTATGAAAAGCGCGGCGACCTGCTCCATGTGCTGGAGTCCACCAAGAACCCGGCGGAGACAAGCACTCTCCTGGGCTTGGACTCCGAGGGCGTGGCCCGTGCTTATGGGCGCATCGTCAAGAACCCCGGCGGAGACAAAGCCACCGGAATGGCGTGTGTTGACCCGGAATGGCAACAACGCGGCATCGGCTCCGCCGTCCTGGTGTGGCAGGAAGGACAAGTGCGCAGGCGGTTCCACGCCGACCAGGCTGCCGGGCATATGACGGCCCCGCCCCGTCTCCGGATCCAGACCGAGGAGCAACACGAGCATCAGGCCGCACTCCTGATGGGCCACGGCTACGGTGCTGTGCGCTGGTTCAACGAAATGCACCGGCCCCTTTCCCGCGAACTGCCCCAGGCGCCCCTGAATGTAGGACTTGAGCTGAAGACGCTGGAACCATCACTCTTTGAACCCGTGCGCCGAGCGCACAATGATGCGTTCAGGGACCATTGGGGAAGCGAGCCACGGGATGAAGAATCCTGGCGCTTCACCATTGAGGAACCTACTGCCAGGCACGATCTCAGCGCGGTGGTTATCGATACCGCCACGGGGGAGGTGGCCGGTTATCAGCTGACCAGCTTCGATCCCGACTCGGCCGCGGAGCGCGGTTTCACTGAAGGCTATACGGAGCTCCTTGGTGTGCGGCGTGCCTATCGGGGCCGGGGCATTGCCCAAGCACTCCTCGCCGACGCCATGCAGCGCTACGCCTCAGCTGGAATGGAGGTGGCGTCACTGGACGTGGACTCAGCCAACCCCACGGGGGCGTTGGAACTCTACCTCGGCATGGGCTACACGCCCGTGAACCGCAGCATGACGTGGGAGAAGATGCTCTAGGGCCTAACCGTCCACATCATGAAGATGGTGGACAACATCGTGAAGGAAATACTGGGAGAACGTCAGCACGGTAAAGGAGGATCCGTTGCTTCGGGTCCCGCTGCGCTGCCAATCATCCTCGGTGACCCGGGCGAAGGACCCGGCAATTTCCTTGCCCTCGGCCTCAAGTTCGTCGGCCACCGTTCGAGGATCAGCTGTTGCGTACTCGCCGTCGATCGCCGCTTGGTCCTGGTCCCAGTTGGCGAAACGGGCGTCATCCTCCGTGAGCATCAGGTTCAGTCGCTGGTCGAACAGGCTGAAGACGTCGCGGACATGGCAGGCGTACTCAAGGTTGGACCACGTGTGGTCATTGGGGCGCGTGGCCACTCCTTCCCTGCGCAGCACGGCCCGCCAGCGGGGGAGCATGTTCAGGACGGTGCCGGGCACCGTGGAAGGCGTCACCGTGGCGGGGTCGAAGCCGCACTCGGGGCAGGGCTCTGTGAGCACCCAGGTCCAGTCTTTTTCATCAGGAATGATGGGCATGCGGCCAGTCTAAACTGATCCAGCCCACACCCCTGCGCGGCCCGGAACATCCCGGGAAATATGGTGTCGTTTTCTATAACGTATGGACCCGCCCGAGAGTAAAGTTCGTTCCGGGGGGAGAGCCGGAAAAGAGAAAACAATGCTCAAGGATCAGCAGGTTGGTGCCGTCCTACCGGCACAGGACATAGCCCGGGCACGCGCTTACTACAGCGAAAAACTCGGACTGGAACCCGAAAATCCGGACGACGACGACAACCTTCAGTACAAGTGCGGCGATGGAACCGGATTCTTCATCTATCAGACACCGAATGCAGGGACTGCCAAGAACACTCAGATCGGCTGGATGGTCAGTGACGTCAAAGCCGCGGTACAGGAGCTCCGAGGCAAGGGAGTTAAGTTTGAAGACTACGACTTCCCTGGCTTGAAGACCGAGGACGGCGTCGCCACCATGCCGGACGGTAGCGCTGCGGCCTGGTTCCTGGACAGTGAGGGAAACATACTGAGCCTCAACCAAACCGGCTAGCCCACGCGGTGGCCTCACATGGCTACGGCATCACAAAGGCCGGAGGCTTGTACCCCCGGCCTTTGCCGTGCGTGACACCACCGCCGTGCCTGACGCCGCCGCCGTGGGTGACGGAACGACTCCGCGGCTATTCTGTGGCTTCAGCCCACGCCATGCTCGGGCCGATCGCTTCCACTGGCTGTGACAGCGGAACCCCGGATCCATCCCTGCGGCCGTGTTCGTGGGGAAGTGCTCGTGCCACCCCGGCCGCTGAGGACGCCTTGGCGGGACCATGCCCTGCCCAAGCCAGGAGCAGAGTGTCCTCGCCCTTGAGGAATCGGTGGACACGTACGCCGCCAGTGGCCCGGCCCTTGGCCGGATATTCCTCGAATGCGGTCACTTTCGCAGTTCCAGGTGCCGTTCCGGGCAGCGCGCCGTTGGTTCCGGCGATGGTCACTACGACGGCGGCAGGATCGTCCGCGCGGACGGTACCGAAGTGAATCACTTCGTCGCCCGCGGCAAGTTTGATGCCGGCCATGCCTCCGGCCGTGCGTCCCTGCGGGCGGACGATCGATGCACTGAAGCGAAGCAATTGAGCCTGCCGGGTCACGAAGACCAGGTCAACGTTGTCCTCCTGCGCCGCTTCCACAGCGAGCACCGAGTCTTTGTCCTTCAGGGCAATGATTTCCCAGTCTTCGCGGTTCAGCGGGTAATCCGGTTGGACACGCTTCACTACGCCCTGGAGCGTGCCTATGGCGAGGACGGCGTCCAGGGGCACGAACGCCACCAAGGTTTCACCCTTGAGCAACGTGATGAAGTCCTTGGCCGGTACGCCACCGGCCAGGTTGGGCAGGCCTGACACCGGTGGCAACACGGGCATGTCCATCACTTGGAGCCGCAGCATGCGTCCCTGCGATGTGACCGCGCCGATTTCGCCCCGCGCGGTGGTCTTCACCACGGAGCGGAACACATCATGCTTGGTACGGGGGCCTGCCTCGGCGAGCGGCTCCTGGTTGGATGTCCTGGCGATTTGGCCCGAAACGCTGAGCAGGGCCCAGCAGGGGTCGTCAGGAATTTCCAGGGGCAACGCTGCGGCTTTGCCCTTGGGCCCGGGGACGGACGCTGCCAACGCTGCAGCAACGGTGGGGGAGACCGCTTCTGATTCCAGGAGCACAGTGCGCCGGGGCGTGCCGTACTTTTCCGCGACCACGGCCAACTCGCCGGAGACAAGATCGCGGAGCAACTCGTCCGAGGCAAGGATGGCTTCAAGTGCCTCGATTTCGCGGCGGAGTTCGTCCTGTTCCTTCTCCAGCTCAAGGCGCGAGTACTTGGTCAATTGCCGCAGGCGCAGTTCCAGGATGTAGTTGGCCTGGATTTCGGTGAGGTCATAGATGGACATGAGGCGTTCACGCGCAGCCGAGGCTTCGTCGGAGGAGCGAATGATCTGGATGACTTCGTCGATGTCCACGATCGCGATCAGCAAGCCCTCCACCAAGTGGAGGCGGTCCTTCTTCTTGCCGAGGCGGAAGGAGGTGCGGCGGCGCACCACATTCAGGCGGTGTCCAACGTACACCTGCAGCAACTGCAGGAGACCCAGGGTCTGCGGCTGGCCGTCCACCAAGGTGACGTTGTTGATGCCGAAGGAATCTTCCATGGGCGAGTAGCGGTACAGCTGCTGGAGCACGGCGTTGGGATTAAAGCCGTTCTTCAACTCGATGACCAGGCGCAGGCCGTGATTACGGTCAGTGAGGTCCACAACATCGCTGATGCCGGTCAGTTTCTTGGCGTTGACTGCATCCTTGATTTTCTCGATGACCTTTTCCGGACCCACCATGTAGGGGAGTTCGGTGACCACCAGGCCCGTACGGCGGGCGGACAGCTGTTCCACCTCAACCTTCGCGCGGGTCTTGAAGGATCCTCGTCCCGTGGCATAGGCATCCCGGATGCCGTCCAAGCCCACGATCCGGCCACCCGTGGGAAGGTCCGGGCCTGGGATAAACCTCATGATCTCGTCCAGCGTGGCAGCAGGGTTCGCGATCAGGTGGCGTGCCGCGGAGATGACCTCCACCAGGTTATGCGGAGGCATATTGGTGGCCATACCTACGGCGATGCCCGTGGTGCCGTTGACCAGCAGGTTGGGGAATGCTGCCGGGAGGACGTCGGGCTGCGTCAGTTGGTTGTCGTAGTTGGGGACGAAATCCACAACGTCTTCGTCCAGATGGTCCGTCATGGTCAGCGCGGCGGCCGCCAAACGTGCCTCGGTGTACCGCGGAGCTGCCGGTCCGTCGTCGAGCGATCCGAAGTTGCCGTGGCCATCGATCAGCGGCAGGCGGAGCGAGAAGTCCTGCGCCATACGCACCATGGCGTCGTAGATCGCGGTGTCGCCGTGCGGGTGGAGCTTGCCCATGACTTCGCCCACCACGCGCGCGCTCTTGACGTGTCCGCGATCCGGGCGGAGGCCCATGTCGGACATCATGTACAGGATGCGGCGTTGAACGGGCTTCAGACCGTCGCGGGCGTCCGGGAGCGCACGCGAATAAATCACCGAGTAGGCGTACTCCAGGAAGGAGCCTTCCATCTCGGACGTGACGTCGATGTCCACGATGTTCTCTGTGAAATCGCCAAGGGGCTCGGCTGTGCGTGCTGATTTTTGGCTGCGGGCCATGGGGTCGGTGAATCCTTGAAAGTTGAACTGCGGATGTTTTAGCTAGGCTAAGCCTATGGTGGATCAGCCCAGCGTCGGCATTTATCCGGAATATTGGGAAGCTGATGTCGTGCTGCGCGACGGCGGGACAGCCCACCTTCGCCCCATACGGCCCCAGGACGCCGACGCTTTGCAGGCGTTCCATGCCGGCCAGTCGCAGGCCTCCATCTACATGCGGTTCTTCTCGTTCAAGCCAAAGCTCTCCGGCAAGGAAGTCCGGCGTTTCACCGAAGTGGACCACATCAACCGCGTGGCGTTCGTCATTACCATCGGCGGCGAAATCATGGGGATCGGCCGCTACGACCGTCTGGACGATCCCACCGAGGCCGAGGTCGCGTTCAACATTTCCGACGCCCATCAGGGCCGCGGGATCGGCTCCATCCTTCTGGAGCATCTGGCCGTGGCCGCCCGGGAGAACGGCATCCGCCGATTTACGGCGGAGGTCCTCCCGGATAACCGGAAGATGCTGATGGTCTTCGCCGACGCCGGCTATGACCTCAAACGCCAATTCGACGACGGCGTCGTCAGCGTTGAATTCAACATCGATCCCACGGAGAAATCGCGGGCCGTCATGGAGTCACGCGAGCACCGCGCGGAGGCGCGCAGCGTGCGCGACCTTTTGTCGCCGTCGTCCGTGGCTGTAATCGGTGCCAGCCGCAAGTGGGGGACCGTGGGTTACCAACTGCTGGAGCACATCATTGAAGGCGGCTTCAAGGGACCGGTTTATGCCGTCAACCCGGAAGCGTTCGAACTCGCCGGAATGATTTCCTTCGCAAAGTTGTCCGAGATCCCTGGCCCGGTTCAGCTGGCCATCATCGCGGTCCCCTATGAGGAAGTACCCAACGTAGTGGACGATTGCGCCGCGGCAGGCGTCAAGGGGATTGTGGTGGCCACGGCCGGATTTGCCGACGACGGCGAGCGGGGACTCGCACGTCAGCATGACCTGGTGCGGCGGGCCAGGGCGAACGGAATGCGTGTCATTGGCCCTGAGTCCCTCGGGATTCTCAATACGCACCCGGCGGTGTCCCTGAACGCTTCCATGGCGCCCACGATGCCGCCGAGGGGCAGCTTGGGCCTGTTCAGCCAGTCCGCTGCCGTGGGTGTGGCGGTTTACGCCGCCGCCAGCCGCCGCCGGCTCGGTTTGTCCTCGTTCCTCTCCGCAGGAAACCGTGCGGATGTCTCCGGCAATGACGCCATGCAGTATTGGGAGGACGACGCCGATACTGCCGCCGTTGGCCTCTATCTTGAGTCGATCGGCAATCCCCGCAAATTCTCCCGACTGGCGCGCAGGTTGTCCCGCAGCAAACCCGTGATCGTTGCCAAGTCGGACGTCACAGGCCTCAGCCTGCCGCCCGGGCACGAGGTCCGCACCACCCAGGCGCCCGCAGCGGCAGTGGATGCGATGATGCGCCAGGCCGGTGTAATCCGTGTTGAGACGATCGAGCAACTCATGGACATCGCCCAGATAGCGTCCTCTCAGGCGCTGCCCAAGGGCCCGGGCGTGGCCGTTTACTCGAATTCCGTGGCGCTGGCCAAAGTGGTTGCCGATGCTGCCGGGCCCTTCGGGCTGGATGTGAGCAAGCTGGTGACGGACCTTGACCTCGACGCCGGAATGTCGCTGGCACTGCCGGCCCTGAGGGCCAGCCTCCGGGAAAGCCTCGTCGACGACTCCGTGCATGCCATCGTGGCGGCCCTTCTCCCGGCGCGCGGGCTGACCGTGGAGTCGCTCGCCAGCGTCCTTGCCGAATGCGCCGCCGAGGCCGGCAAGCCTATTGTGGCGGCGTTCACCGGAATCCTGGACCCTTCTGTTCAGGTGGAGGGCATGGTGGGTGCTGCCGGACATCCCGTCCTGCCGTGCTATTCAAATGCCGGTGCTGCTGTGGCTGCTCTCGCGGCGATCGTGCGTTACGCGCAGTGGCGCGACCGGGACCAAGGGCTCTTCGTGGAGCCCGAGGGCTGTGACGTCGACGGCACCAGGGAGATGCTGAGCGCGATGCTGGCCGGCGTTACGGGCGAAAAGATCAGGAAGCTCGACGCCGGTGCTGCCGCCGCGCTGCTGTCAGGTTACGGAATCGATGTGGTGCCGACGCTGGGATTCGGTACCGCTGATGAGGCTGTGCGGGCCGCGGAGACTGTGGGCTGGCCGGTGGTCCTCAAGACGACCGATCCCGCGCTGCGTCACCGACTGGATCTTGGAGGCGTGCGCTTGGATATTCAGGACGCCGAATCCCTGCGGCAGAACGTAGCCCAAATGCGCCGGGCCTTGGAGCCTTATGGATCTCCGGCGCTCGAAGTACAGGCAATGGCGCCGGTTGGGCAGGCTTGCACCTTCCGTGCCATGGAGGACCCGCTGTTGGGGCCGGTCTTGTCTTTTGGGTTGGCCGGCGATGCCGTGAATCTGCTGGACGATTGGGCGCACCGGGTGCCGCCGCTATCTGCTGCCGATCTGCACGACGTCATCCGTTCGCCACGGGCATCCCGGAAGCTCTTCGGTTACCAAGGACTGCCCGCGGTTGATGTGGAGGCCCTGGAGGACATCGCGGCCCGGCTTGCAAAGCTCAAGGATGACCACCCCGGGATCGCACTGGTGGAGTTCAATCCTGTCCTGGCGGGTCCCTCAGGAGCCACCATCCTGGGAGCGGATGTATGGATCGGCAATGCTGCGCAGCGCACGGACAGTGCCCGACGCGCCATGCGGGGTTAGTCACAGGAGCGGGCCGCACGGTTAGGTAGTCACCAACCGATCTGTGAAAATGGGGGAATGAGCACCCAGTCTCCGACGCCTCAATCCCGCCCGTCCAATACCGGGCCCCACACCGCCCACCATCACAGCTCGCAGGGACAGAGCCTGGACCAGGCGCTGCAGCAGGCAGGTTTCTACCCGCGTTTGGTGGCCGACGTGGTTGATGACGCGCTGGACGGCCGCGAGTGCCTCTCCCACCTGGTCCATTTGGAGACCCACTTTGACCGGGCCGAGGTCCGCAGGCACATCACGGTGCTGGTGCTCACCGAAGACATGCTGGTGATTACCCACGTGGATGACCAGCAGTTGGATGAGGCCGGAGAGCAGATCGTTGCCCAGGTTTCCACTGAATCGGTACCGGTGGCCCAGATCCGTTCAGTGGTCCTCAGCTACATGTATTCACAGCCCCAGGACTACAAGCCCTCAGATCCTGTCCGTGAAATGACGGTGTCCATCGCCTGGTCCGGCGGCCAACGGCTGGACATGGGCCCCGCAAGCTGCGGTGATCCCCAATGTGAAGCCGATCATGGTTACAGCGGAACCATTGCCCAGGAAGACATTGTCCTGCGGATCAGTGCCGAAGCAGACGGGCTCCAAGCTGTTCAGGACGCCAAGATTTTTGCCCGAGCACTACGGGCAGTCAATACAGGCAACCCATCACCTGCCCAACATGCCAGCATTCCTGCACCGAGGCCGCGTTCGGGCGTCTTCAGCAACCGCCTCAGCCGCGGGCACCAGCGTTGAGGGAAACCGCACAGAACCCGGTGAACACCTCTGCGGGAAACTCTCCGGCCGCAGACCTCCCATCGCCCCCGCTGTTTGGGAGCAAGTCCATAGCGGAAGTCCTGACCAGTGCTGCAGCATCCCTGGGCATGCCAGACTTCACCAACCACCTTCAGTTGCCACCAGCGCAGCGTGTCTGCGTGGTTCTTGCCGATGGTCTTGGCCGTAGCCTGCTGAAGCAGAAGTCTTCCCACACGCCCTTCCTCCGATCGGTCATGGCGGAGGGACAACGCAACGTCCCCACGTGGATCGACGCCGCCTTCCCCAGTACCACTGCGGCATCCCTCGCCAGCCTCGGCACGGGTCTACCTGCTGGACAGCACGGAATGGTGGGCTACGACGTCCTCGACCCCGCCCAGGACAAGGTAGTCAATCTCTTGGGAAACTGGGATTCGAACGTGGACCCCGCACAGTGGCAACCCCACGCTACGGTCTTCGAGAGGTTGGCCGGGGAACTGGACGTTGTCACCGTCAGCCTGCCGCAGTTCGCAAACTCCCCGATGACGCAGGCTGCACTCCGGGGAAGCCGCTTTGTTGGCGGGACCACGCTGCATGCGCGGACTGCCGCGGCCGCTGAGGCTATGTCCGGCGGTGGCCGTTCCCTGATGTACTTCTACGCCAACGAGCTGGACAAGGCCGGCCACCGCTACGGTTGCCAGTCGGACCGCTGGGAGCACCAACTCGAAGAACTCGATTCCACAGTGAAAAGGCTCTCCACCGCACTGCCACCCGGGACCACCATCCTGCTGACCGGCGACCACGGCATGTTGGACGTCCCTGAATCCCAGAGGATCGACTATTCCGCTGACGAAACCCTGGTGGCCGGAGTCCGGCACACAGCCGGGGAGCCCCGCATGGTGCATCTCTATCTTGAACCGGATGCCACCCCTGCACACAGGGAATCCTTGATTGCGGCCTGGCGTTCGCGCTTTGGTGAAAGAATCTGGGCCTTTACGCGGGAGCAGGCTGTTGACGCAGGCTTGTTTGGCGCGGTGCGACCCGAGGTCGCTCCCCGGATTGGCGATGTCATGATTGCGGCGCGGGACACCCTGGCTCTGTATGACACCCGGCGGGCCCGACCAGCATCACTGGAAGTAGTGGGCCAGCACGGATCGCTGACCAAAACGGAACGCGAAGTACCTTTGCTGTGCTTCGCCGCTGCAGCCAAGGGCGCTGTGGGGAAAAAGGGCAAGCGTGGCTGAGCTGGTCTTCTTCTCAGGCACCATGGACTGCGGCAAGTCCACCCTGGCTCTCCAAATGGACCATAACCACCGTGCACGGGGACGCGGAGGTGTCCGTTTCAGCTGCAACGACCGCGCGGGTGATTCAACGATCTCCAGCAGGCTGGGCCTGCAAACCGATGCCGTGGAAGTTGTGGACAGCACCGATTTCTGGGACGAAGTGGTGGCCCGGCGAACCAACGGGCTGCGCGTGGACTACCTCATTTGTGACGAGGCCCAGTTCTACTCGCCCGTCCAAGTTGAGCAGTTGGCCCGGGTAGTGGATGAGATGGAGGTGGACGTCTTCGCCTTCGGTATCACCTCAGACTTCCGCACCCGCTTGTTTCCCGGCTCACAGCGACTCATTGAACTTGCCGACAAAGTGCAAGTACTCCAGGTTGAAGCTTTGTGCTGGTGCGGCCGCCGCGCAACCCAGAACGCCCGCACCGTGAACGGCATCATGGTGGTGGAAGGTGACCAAGTGATGGTGGGCGACGTAGCACCGCAAAACGGCGACGACGCTGCCCACACGGAGAACACCCTGCACGTGCAGGACACGTTGCCCATGGAGGCCGTTCCCGCGCAGGCGGTGGGTTATGAGACGCTGTGCCGCCGGCACTACATGAGGCGCGTCACGGCTCATGGCGCCCATCTCATGGCCGGCGCGGACCAGCCCCTGCCGTTCGACATCGATGCCTGCCTCTGGCCAGGCGCGGGGGCTGTGCGGCAAAGCTAGCCGATCGCCGGGATCCAACCGGGCAGGTGATCACCCGTCGGTGACGTTAGTCGCCGCGGGCGCCGAACACGATCTCGTCCCAGCTCGGGATGCTGGACCGCTTGGGACGGGACGGCTGGCGTTCCGCAGGGGCATCAATGTCCTTGCGCGTTTCTGCGTCTTTCTGATCCTCTGACGGCGTCTCATCCCCATGGAGGTCACGGGCCGATGGCGTGCCGGTGGCATCGTCGTCTGCCTGTGGCCGCGGATTGCCGCTGCCGCCCAGGAGTTCATCCAGTCCCGCGGGTTTACGGCCCGACAGCGACGTTACAGGCCGCAGGGGACTGGCTACCACCGTTATTTCACGGGTGTCGGTGCTCACTCCGTTGTGGAGCTTGAGGGAGTCGTCATCGGCGTCGTGGGATTCGAAGTGCTGCGGAGCCAGGCTCAGCCGCGGCAACATTGAAGGACGTCCGTCTTTACGTGCTGGCTCTTCGGCGCCGGTGGCCACCGGCCCGGCATCTTGGAGGCCGGTATCTTCAGCCGCCTCATCATGTTCTTCTCCGGGCCGGGGGTGGGCTGCGGGGACGTTGCTCAGCAGTACAGCCAAGGCGTCGTCGCCGTCTTCGTCCACGCCCAGACGTTGGCCGCGCCGTGAACGGAGCATTTCCAGGAGGCTGTCTGATTCTTTCGCTGACGCACGTGCGGCTGTTTCGGCGTCGGACTCGAAATCGAACGGCCTGTCCGAGACGGCGGCAAGCCGCCTGGCGGGGACCGGGCCGTCCATCGGTTCAAGTTCGCTGAGTTGCTGGGCCCAGCGGTTGGCGTTCTGCAGCGACTTGCGCTGGGGGCTGAAGGTCCACATGGCAGGCGGCTCTTCGCCGATGCTCCCGTGAGCGCCGGGGACAGTCTCGAAACGCGCGACCACTGTCCAAGTGCCGTCCGGGCGGCGCCATGAATCCCAGTCCACCGTGGAGGAATCAATGCCGTGCGCCGAGAGCCGGTAGTCCACCATCTCGCCCAGAGTGGCCGGGTTGTCGCCAAAAGCGGAGCGGTAGATCTCGTGCCCCGGAGCCGGGGAGGCAACCTCGATGTTGCGGGCCTGACGGACCACGTACTCGCGCTCTGCAAGCACGGGCCCCTCATAGCGTTGGACGTTGGCAAGAGGGAGGCCTGACAGCTCGGCAACTTCGCTGGCCGTGGCACCGCTGCGGATCCTGGCCTGGATGTCGCGGGGCGACATGGCAATAGCTGTGTTGGAGGCGCGTGCCGCCACTTGGGCAGGGGTGCGGCTCGCCGCGGCCCTTAAGGCTTCGTCGATCGGAAGCTGGAACATCGCACCACCGGGGCCGCTCAAGAGCAGATGCCCGCCGTCGTCGTGGACGCCTACCAGTCGTAGATCCTGCATAACACCCTCCACCACATGGCATAACTGACATTCGAAACTCTGCCACCCACTGGGGTCTTTTCCTACTAGGACAAAGGGCGTGCCGTGATATTCCGCTGAAAACCGGTGGATTCGCGAGAGCTTTCCAGCCAACATCCGCTCAAAACCATGGCTATGGACATTCAGGGCAGGGGGGAGGACAATCTGGCCGAGATCGGGCACAAATCCGGGGCATCCGGCGTTTGCCCTTTATCCGGATGCAGGGAAGTTCCTGCGTTCCGGTTCCCGCCAGGAACAGGTATGGAGGACGAAGAAGGACCATGGCCACGGACTACGATGCCCCTCGAAAAACCGAGGAAGATGTCAGCGAGGATTCCCTTGAGGAGCTGAAGACCCGCCAATCAGGGAAGCAGTCCTCCGCAGTGGACGTCGATGAGACGGAGCTTGCCGATGGCTTTGAGTTACCGGGTGCGGATCTCTCCGGCGAAGAACTCCTCATTCAAGTGATGCCACCGCAGCCTGACGAATTTACGTGCTTCAACTGTTTCCTGGTTAAGCACAAGTCCCAGATCGCTGCCGAAAGGGGCGGGCACCAATATTGCAGGGAGTGCGAAAACTAGTCCCAGCACGCCAGCCGCGAATGCCGGCAGACATGGTGCGACACCAAGGTCATGGCCGGGTTCAGCTAGCCCCTTGAGGGAGTCAGTGCCGAAACCAGCTCATCAGGACGTCGGGATGACGCCAACCAGTAAGGGGTCCGGTCTGCGGGGTCGGTGATTTCAATCTTGACCACCGGGTCAATCCAGCCCCGGAAGCACATAAAGGCCAGTCCATTCAGGCGGGGCCCCCGCTCGGCGGTGGCCTCTGCTTTGGTGAACGCCTGGACCGAGCCTACGAATTTGCGGTCGATGCTCGCCCGGCCCACTCTGACGGTGTCAGTGGTGACGGTGATGGTGGGCGTGGAGAGCACCAGCATGATGGTCATGATGGCCAGCAGCACCAAGGCAGCGATGATGCCGGTGGCAGCGCTGATGGGACCAAACATCAGGACGCCCGCGCCGGACAAACCAACAACCACAATCCAGATCCACACTGACGGCCATAGCTTCTCGGTGTACAGGACCTCTGAGGCCGAAGGGGTGTTCCGGGCAGGAACGGGGGAGGACTGGTCAGGCGTAGGCATGGATCCAGCTTATCGGGCGTCGGCCCCAAGCTGCGCCCTCCCGCGCGGTTGGTCCCGGGTGGCCGGACCGGCTCAGGAGGAACAAGTCCCGGTAGACTGGACCACTGTGAGCAACGAGACCGCAGTATTCAGTAAAGATGCCGCTTCCGCAGTCGCGGACAGCAGCGAAACCACCGCAGCATATGGCGCCCCCACTCTGGAGGTGCAGTTGAAAATGCTCGACGCCGGCTTGGAAGCCCCGTCCTATGCTCACCCAGGAGATGCGGGCGCCGATCTCCGCTCCCGCGAAGATGTCCACCTTGCCCCCGGCGAACGCAAACTCGTTCCAACAGGTGTCTCCATTGCACTGCCGGACGGATTCGTGGCTCTGATCCACCCCCGTTCCGGGCTCGCAACCAAACACGGGCTGACCGTGGTCAATGCTCCCGGGACTGTTGACGCAGGCTACCGTGGCGAAATTGCCGTCACGCTCCTGAACACCGACCAAAACAATGCCATTGACCTCAAGCGCGGCGATAGAATTGCACAAATGGTGATTCAGCGCGTCGAATACGCGCAGTTTGTTGCTGTTGACCAACTGTCCGATTCCGTTCGGGGAACCGGCGGCTTCGGGTCCACGGGCGGCTTCAACGCACCGAAGGCCTGAGAAACTACTGAACCTTGCGTACCGCACGCCGACGCTTGACGCATGGGAGCGGTTTAGCCAGGTTTAACGTGGTTGCGGTTTACTTGGGGATAGACCACTACTAAGGAGAAAACCCAATGCTTTTTGGGCGCGGCAAAAAGTCCAAGGACGAGCAGCCGGAAACCGCCGGCACCGTCGAGGAATCCGGTACCGGGGCATCACGTTCTGAACCAGGTGGTTCCGGCACTCCCGGTGACTTCCGGCTCGGCAAAGGCCCCTTGGACATCGACGAAATCGACAGCCGCGATGGCTACGTGGACCTCGGTGCACTGCTGATCGCACCGGCCGAGGGCCTCCAGTTGCGGCTTGAGGTTGAAGAAGCCACCCAACGCGTGGTCGCCGTGACCATGGACCTCAACGGTTCCAGCCTGCAACTCCAGGCGTTTGCGGCACCGCGTTCCGAAGGACTTTGGGATGAGATCCGTGAACAGATCACCCAATCGGTGGCGAGCCAGGGCGGGGAAACCGAAGAAGTTTCCGGAACTTTCGGCACTGAACTCGTGGCCAAACTGCCTGCTGAAGCGACAGACGGCAGCAGAGGTTTCCGTGCAGCCCGTTTCATGGGAGTGGACGGGCCGCGGTGGTTCCTCCGCGGCGTCCTGGGCGGGCAGGCTGCCTTGGAGCGCGATGCCGCTGCAGGTCTTGAGGAGCTCTTCCGCAAAGTAGTGGTGGTCCGCGGCGACAACCCCATGCCTCCGCGCGAGCTGCTGCAGCTGCGGCTGCCCAAGGATGCTGCGGTACCCGGCCAGGCCGGCGCTCCGCAGGGTTCGGTTCCCCCTGCAGATCCCGCCTTGCAGCAGCCGGAGCGAGGGCCGGAGATCACCCAGATTGGCTGATGAATCGGGCCGCAACGGGGTGGCTGGCCAAGGTCCCAAACGGCAGGGAGTGCGTGATCTCCCTGCCAGGGGCAGGGCGGTGTGTACCGGCTTCATAGAGTCGGTAACTCACCAGCCGCCCAGCGAGCAGCCGTTTTTCTCCGCTGTGGTGGTCGATTCCGGGCGTCCCGGGCCTGTGCCGGACACGGGGGCCGGCGGGGTCAGGAAGCCCTACGACCGCCTCCGCGTGATTTGGCTGGGCCGGACCCGCGTTCCCGGCATTGAAGCCGGCGTGGAACTCCGCTTGGACGGCATGGTGACCCAAGTTGATGGCCTTCCGGCCATGTTCAATCCCCGCTACGAAATCCTCTCTCGTCAGGAGCACCTATGACCGTGGCCAACGGCTCAGACCCGAAGGACACGGGGCGCGATGCGCCCCACGAGAACGAAGAACTGCACGCGAATGCTCCAAAATCCGGTGCGGAAGGGCCCACCGTGTCCGACCTCGCTGCCGGCTATGCCGAAAAAGCCGGTCTGCATCGGAACAGCGCAGGCCACGTGGACATGCTGAAGTCCGCTGGAGGTGTGCAGGGCATTGCCGAGAGCATCCTCCCGGGATTGGTGTTCCTGGTGGCTTTCACCATCACACGCGATCTCACGCCCGCCCTCATTGCAGCCTTGGCTGCAGCCGCCGTCTTCACTGTGGTTCGCCTGATCCAGCGACGTCCCCTGACACAAGCGTTGGCGGGCGTGGTGGGAGTGGGTATTTCTGCCTGGCTGGCAAACACCACGGGCAAGGCCGAGGACTTCTACGTGCTTGGCTTCTTCACCAACATCGCCTACATCGCAGCCATGGTGCTGTCCATCGCCTTCAAATGGCCGGTGGCCGGACTTCTCTTTGGCTTTGTACGTAACGAAGGACTGGAGTGGCGCAAGGATCCGGAGCGGCTCCGGGCTTACTCCTTGGGCACGTGGATTGTGGTGGCCGTGCTGACCCTGCGCCTTGTGGTGCAGGTCCCCTTGTACTTCATGGGCGAGCCCGGCCTGACAGCGTTGGCAACCACCAGGCTCCTGATGGGCGCCCCGCTGTACATCCTTGGCCTCTGGGTGGCTTGGTTGGTGACCAAGCCGGCACCTCAGCCGTCGAAGCCGTCGTCCTCAGCGGACTGATCCACTGTTCCGGAAGACCCCTCACGCGGTTCCTGACCGTCGTCGGACGCTGGTGACAGCAGGGCCCGCAAACCGTCCTCGGCCGCGATGGTGGTGACGAAGAAGAGCTCGTCACCGCCGTCCAGGACATCATCACGCGTGGGCGTAATGGGCGCCTGATCACGCAGGATGGCAACCAGGGTGGCATCCTCGGGCCACTGAATTCCGCCCACCGTGCTGCCAATGACGTGGGAGTCATGCGGGACAGTGAATTCCACGATCGAGGCCACGCCCGTCTGCAACGTCAACAGACGCACGATGTCGCCGATTTCCACGGCCTCTTCCACCAATGCCGTCATGAGCTGCGGCGTATTTACTGCTACGTCCACACCCCATGAGTCGTTAAACATCCAGTCGTTCTTGGGGTTGTTCACGCGTCCCACAGTTCGGCCCACACCAAATTCGGTCTTGGCCAGCAAGGACACCACCAGATTCACTTTGTCGTCGCCGGTGGCAGAAACCACGACGTCGGCATCCTCGAGTTTTGCGTCCTGCAGGGTGCTGAGTTCGCAGGCATCGCCCACCAGCCATCGGGCGCCACGCAGGCCGCTGCGTCCAATCACTTCGGGCTTCAGGTCAATGAGGAGAATCTGGTGCTTGTGGGCCAGAAGCTCACGCGCAATGGACGAGCCGACGCTGCCCGCGCCAACAATGACAACTTTCACTAAGACTCCTTGGCGGGTGCTTTGGCGAGAATCCGGCTGATCTCGGAGGTTCGGTCCAGGCTCACCATCGCGTGGACGGTATCACCCTCCTGGTATGCGGTGCCGGTTTGGGGCAACAGGCCTTCGCCGAACCTGGTGAGGAAAGCTATGCGGATTCCGGCAGCGGACTCGATGGAGTCCAGGCTGTGTCCGATCCATGCCTCGTGCAGATCCACTTCGGCCAGGACCAGTCGGCCTGAGGGCTCCCGGTAGTCGCCGGCGAGATGCTGCTCGGGAAGAATGCGCCGAAGAACCTGGTCCGCGCTCCAGCGCACGGCTGCCACTGTGGGGATACCGAGCCGCTGGTAGATTTCGGCACGGCCGGGATCGTAGATCCGTGCCACCACATGGGCAACATGGAACGTCTCCCGGGCAACCCGCGTGGCCAGGATGTTTGAATTGTCGCCGCTGGAGACGGCGGCGAAGGCGTAGGCCTCTTCCACGCCGGCCTGTTTGAGGGTGTCCCGGTCGAAGCCGACTCCCGTGACTTTGCGCCCCGCGAAAGTGTTGCGCAATCGGCGGAAAGCCCGCTCGTCCTGGTCGATGATGGCCACGGAGTGACCGGCATCCTCCAAAGTGTGTGCCAGGGTTGCGCCAACACGGCCGCAACCCATGATCACGAAGTGAGCCACCGTGTCTCCTTATGTGTGTAGTCCGTCCCGCTCGGTATGACTTTACCGGTGCAGAAGGGGTATGCCGGCGACAACCGTCATGACATCCCTGGGGATTCAGAGTAGCTTTGCGGAGTGCTGACAATTCTGAATGCCGCGAAGCGGGTGTTGGTGGGCCGGCCAGTCAGGAATGACCGCCTGGCCCATACGTTGTTGCCCAAACGCATCGCCTTGCCGATCTTCGCCTCGGACGCCTTGTCCTCAGTGGCTTATGCCCCGGATGAAATCCTCTTAACCTTGGCACTTGCAGGCGTCAGCGCGGTGGCATTTTCCCCGCTGGTGGGCCTCGCGGTGATGGTGGTGTTGCTCACAGTGGTGGCTTCCTACCGCCAAAATGTCCACGCTTATCCGTCCGGCGGTGGCGACTATGAGATTGCCAACGTCAATCTGGGCAAGTACGCCGGGCTCACCGTCGCTTCAGCCCTGTTGGTGGATTACGTCCTGACTGTTGCCGTGTCCATGTCCTCGGCGGCCACGTACCTCACCACGGCCATACCCGCACTGCACGGCCAGCAGGCGTTGATCGCCACTGTCGGCGTCATCATTCTGGCGCTGGTCAACCTCCGGGGTGTCAAGGAAGCCGGGACTGTCTTCGCCATTCCCACCTATATCTTCATGGCATCCATTCTGGGAATGACGGCCGTGGGTATCTTCCAGGCCATCAGCGGCACCTTGGGGGAGGCTCCGTCCGCAAACTTCACCATCGTGCCAGAGCCCGGATTTGATGAGGGCCTGGTGGGGCTGGCCGGGGCATTCCTTCTACTGCGTGCGTTTTCCTCCGGGGCCGCTGCACTCACGGGTGTTGAAGCAATCAGCAACGGGGTGCCCAATTTCCAGAAGCCCAAGAGTAAGAATGCGGCCACAACATTGCTGCTGCTCGGCGTCATAGCGGCTTCCATGCTGGCAGGCATCCTCTACCTGGCCAACGCCACCAAAGTGCACATCGTCCTCGACCCGGCCCGCGAATTCCTGGTGGACGGCAAACCACTGCCCGAGGGCTACATCCAGACCCCTGCCATCAGCCAGATAGCCGACACCATCTTCGGCTCCGGCTCCATCCTTTTCTATGTGGTGGTTGCAGCCACGGGCATCATCCTCGTGTTTGCTTCCAACACGGCGTTCAACGGATTCCCCGTGCTGGGTTCGATCCTGGCCCAGGACGGCTACCTGCCACGACAACTCCGTACGCGCGGAGACAGGCTTGCGTTCAGCAACGGCGTGCTTGCCTTGGCGGCTGGCGCACTGGTTCTGATTCTCGCGTTCAACGCAGATGTCACCAAGCTGATCCAGCTCTATATCGTGGGCGTCTTTATCTCCTTCACCGCCAGCCAATTGGGGATGATCCGGCACTGGGGCCGCGAACTGAAACTCGCCCGGGACAAGGCTGTCCGGCGGCGCATCATCAAATCGCGGACCATCAATATGCTGGGTTTCGGGATGACGGCCCTGGTCCTTGTCATTGTCCTCATCACCAAGTTCGAGCAAGGCGCTTGGATCGCCTTGCTCGCGATGTTCGTCCTCTTCCTCATCATGTGGAGCATCCGCGCGCACTATGACAACGTGGCCAGGGAGTTGGCGGTGGATGAGGACTCCTCGCCCCGTGCACTGCCCACCAGGGTTCACGCGGTTCTTCTTGTTTCACACGTCCGTAAGCCGGTCCTTCGGGCACTGGCCTACGCCCGGGCGTCGAGGCCTTCGCGCTTGGACGCCGTCACCGTGGACATCAGCCCTGAAGAGACGGCCCAGACCGTCCGTGATTGGGAGAAGCTGGAAATCCCGGTTCCCCTGACGGTGTTGGCCAGTCCTTACCGTGAAACGGTGACGCCCATCATGGACTACATCAAGAACATGCGCCGCGACTCACCGCGGGACCTGATCGTGGTCTACATCCCCGAATATGTGGTGGGCAAATGGTGGGAGCAACTCGTCCACAACCAGACAGCACTCAGAATCAAGACGAGGCTCCACTTCGAACCTGGCGTCATGGTTGCCAGCGTTCCGTGGCAGTTGAAGTCCTCCGAAGAAGCAAAGGCACTGCAGGATACCTAAATGACCTCCCACAGCAATTCCCCCCAACATCAACCCCACCACACCAGGGACCAGGGCACGCCCGGTACTGAACTGGTGGTGGACATCGGCCCCATCGCCCATGGAGGGCACTTCGTCGCGCGGCACGAAGGGCGCGTCATCTTCGTCCGTCACGCCATCCCGGGGGAGAAAGTCCGCATCCGCCTGACCGACTCCGGTGACTCGTCGCGCTTCTGGCGTGCCGACGTCGTCGAGGTCCTTGAAGGTTCAGCGGACCGTGTTCCGCACTTCTGGAAGCAGGCGGATTCGCTGGGCTCATGGAGCCGCGGGACGGCGCCCGTGGGCGGCGCTGAGCTCGGACACATATCCTTGCAGCGGCAGCGGTCCTTGAAGGCCGAAGTGTTGGCAGAGCAGCTCAAGCGGCTGGCCGGCCTTGACCTCGCCACCGAGGTGGAAGCTGTGGGAGAGAATCACGACGGCGGACTCGGCTGGCGTACGCGCGCCAGCTTCGCGGTGACTCCCAAAGGCCGGTTGGGAATGCACGCGCACCGATCAGACACGGTGCTGCCCATCAAGGAAATGCCGTTGGCGCTTGCGGGCATCAACGAGCTGAAGCTGTGGGACCTTGACCTGTCCGGCATAGCCCGCGTGGAGGTTGCCCTCCCCGCCAACGGCTCGCGCCCCCTGATCCTGCTGGCCCCCGAGGAATCGACGAGCCCCAAGCGGTTGCACAGCATCCTGTCTCAGTTGCCTCACGACGTGTCAGTTGCAAGCTTCGATCCCGGCAAGGGAGAGGTCCTGCAGCTGCGGGGGAGGACATGGGTGCAGGAAACTGCAGCGGGCCATGACTACCGGGTGACCGGTGAGGGTTTTTGGCAGATCCACAAAGATGCCCCGGACACGCTGGTGGGCGCCGTGACGGGCTATCTTTCCCAGGGCGGGTACTTGCAGCCCGGCGCTGCAGTCGCTGATCTCTACGCCGGTGCCGGCCTGTTTACGGCACCTCTGGCGGACGCCGTGGGTGTCACGGGATCGGTCCTGTCCGTGGAAGGCGCGCCGGGCACCAGCCGTGACGCCCGCAAAAACCTGCATGGTCAGTCCCAGGTGGAGATTGTGCAGGGACGGGTCGAGCGGGTCCTGCACCAACGCGCCCGCAGCTTCGACTCGTTGGTGTTGGATCCGCCGCGCGCCGGTGCGGGCAAGGCCGTGATCAAGCAATTGATGGCCACGGGACCCCGCGCAATCGCCTATGTGTCGTGTGATCCAGCATCCTTTGCGCGTGATCTGGGTTACTTCCATCAAGGCGGTTGGCGGTTGGAGTCGCTGCGGGCCTTTGACCTTTACCCGCACACCCACCACTTGGAAACGGTCGGGCTGATCGTCCCCGCCGCCTAGCAACGGCGCCGTCCCGGTTCCATGGTGCGAAAGGCCGAACTGCGCGTTTCCGCAGCTATGCCTGATCAGTGACGCAACACCGGAGTATGCCATTACGATGGCAGTAGTAGCCCCGGTCCGCAGCAATCATCGCCGCGGACCGGGGTGACCAAGAGAGATGCCGCCCGGCTAAGTAAGGTGCGCCTAACTGGCTAGCGGCCAACCACGCGACAAAGATGAAACTGTTGCGAGAGGAGTCCTGCCATGAGCACTGTGGACAGCTTCGGTTCCAAAGGCGTACTGAATGTAGCCGGCACCGACTATGAAATTTTCCGGTTGAACTCCGTAGAGGGCGCAGACAGCCTTCCGTTCAGCCTCAAGGTATTGCTTGAAAACCTCCTGCGGACTGAGGATGGCGCCAATATTACGGCTGACCATGTCCGCGCCCTGGCCGGTTGGGATCCCAATGCGGAGCCCGACACGGAAATCCAGTTCACCCCGGCCCGCGTCATCATGCAGGACTTCACCGGCGTTCCCTGCGTCGTGGACCTGGCTACCATGCGTGAAGCCGTCAAGGAGCTCGGCGGTGACCCCAAGCGCGTCAACCCGTTGGCGCCTGCAGAAATGGTCATCGACCACTCCGTCCAGATCGACGCCTTCGGTAACTCCGGCGCACTGGAGCGCAACATGGAGATCGAGTACCAGCGCAATGGTGAGCGCTACCAGTTCCTTCGCTGGGGCCAGACCGCGTTCGACGACTTCAAGGTTGTCCCCCCGGGAACCGGCATCGTCCACCAGGTCAACATCGAATATCTGGCACGCACCGTCATGACCCGCGAGGTAGACGGCGTTGTCCGTGCCTACCCCGACACCTGTGTTGGCACCGACTCGCACACCACCATGGTCAATGGCCTGGGCATCCTGGGTTGGGGCGTTGGCGGCATCGAAGCCGAGGCTGCCATGCTCGGCCAGCCCGTCTCCATGCTGATTCCCCGTGTTGTGGGCTTCAAGCTCAAGGGCAGCATCCCCGCCGGCGCCACCGCTACGGACGTCGTGCTGACCATCACCGAAATGCTGCGCAAGCACGGTGTTGTTGGCAAGTTCGTTGAGTTCTACGGCGAAGGCGTTGCCGCTGTGCCGCTGGCCAACCGCGCCACCATCGGCAACATGAGCCCGGAATTCGGTTCCACGGCTGCCATGTTCCCCATTGATGACGTCACGTTGGACTACCTGCGCCTGACCGGCCGCTCCGAGGCAAATGTTGCCCTCGTGGAGGCATACAGCAAGGAACAGGGCCTTTGGCACGATCCCTCCCGTGAACTGCGATTCTCCGAGTTCCTGGAGCTGGACCTGTCCACCGTTGTTCCTTCCATCTCCGGCCCCAAGCGTCCCCAGGACCGCATTGAGCTCACGGACGCCAAGGAACAGTTCCGCAAGGACATCCACAACTACGTCTCCATTGAAGACGGCAGCGTGGATGAGTCCCTGGACGAGTCCTTCCCGGCTTCCGATTCGCCGTCCTTCACACACGCCGATTCGCACACCACGGAAACGGACCGCGTTTACTCTGCCGCCAATGGTGCGCATGGCCGACCCTCCTCGCCGGTCAAGGTCAAGACCGCCGATGGCCGCGAGTTCGAACTGGACCACGGCGCAGTGTCGATCGCTTCGATCACGTCCTGCACCAACACGTCCAACCCGTCCGTCATGCTGGCTGCGGCCCTCCTTGCACGCAACGCCGTGGATAAGGGCCTGACCTCCAAGCCGTGGGTCAAGACCTCCGTGGCACCGGGCTCCAAGGTTGTCACTGACTACTACGAGAAGTCCGGCCTCACCCCCTACCTGGAGAAGCTCGGCTTCTACATTGTGGGTTATGGCTGCGCCACCTGCATCGGTAACTCCGGCCCGCTTGAGCCGGAAATCTCCGAGGCAATCCAGGCAAATGACCTCTCTGTCACTGCTGTCCTCTCCGGTAACCGCAACTTCGAAGGCCGTATCAACCCGGACGTGAAGATGAACTACCTGGCGTCACCGCCACTGGTCATCGCTTACGCCCTGGCAGGCTCCATGGACTTCGACTTCGAGGCAGACGCCCTTGGCACTGACTCCGAGGGCAACGAGGTCTTCCTCAAGGACATTTGGCCGAACCCCACTGAGGTGCAGGAAGTCATTGACTCCTCCATTGACGAGGCAATGTTCGCCAAGGGCTACGAGGGCGTCTTCGACGGCGACGACCGCTGGAAGGCCCTCGACACCCCCGCAGGCGATACCTTCGCTTGGGCCGAGGACTCCACCTACGTGCGGAAGCCCCCATACTTCGAAGGCATGAAGGCCCAGCCGGATCCCGTCAAGGACATCTCGGGCGCCCGCGTTCTCCTGAAGCTCGGCGATTCCGTCACCACGGACCACATCTCGCCGGCCGGTTCCTTCAAGTCGGACACTCCTGCAGGACAGTACCTCCTGGCCAACGGCGTGGAGCGTAAAGACTTCAACTCCTACGGTTCACGCCGTGGCAACCACGAAGTCATGATCCGCGGAACGTTTGCCAACATCCGTATCAAGAACCAGCTCCTGGACAACGTTGAGGGTGGCTTCACCCGCGACTTCAGCCAGGAAGGTGCTCCGCAGGCTTACGTTTACGACGCAGCCCAGAACTACCAGGCAGCAGGAACGCCGCTGGTTGTCCTGGCAGGCAAGGAATACGGCTCCGGCTCGTCCCGTGACTGGGCTGCCAAGGGCACGGCGCTCCTGGGCGTCAAGGCCGTAGTCGCTGAGAGCTACGAGCGCATCCACCGCTCCAACCTCATTGGCATGGGCGTCCTTCCGCTGCAGTACCCCGCTGGCGAGTCCGCAGCCACGCTGGGTCTCACCGGAACGGAAACCTTCGCGGTAGAAGGCGTTACCGAGCTCAACAACGGCACCACGCCGAAGACGCTCAAGGTAACGGCAACGGCTGAAGACGGTACCGCCAAGTCCTTCGACGCCGTTCTGCGCATCGATACCCCGGGTGAAGCGGACTACTACCGCAACGGCGGTATCCTGCAGTACGTTCTGCGCCAGATCTCGGCATAACGAACCCGCTGGTTTCCAGCTGATTCAGTTGCCGGACAGCCCCGGCTGGTCGCCCGACCAGCCGGGGCTGTTGGCGTCCGGGGATCAGTCAGGTGACTTCGCTGGGAGAACAATGCCAAGGCTCGAAGCCGCGGCGCAACGCGCGGGCCCGGGCACGCGCTAAAGTTAACAAGCACGTCATTCACCCTAAGGAGGGCCGTTGGGACTTTTGGAAACCGTCAAGGATCCACGGGACCTGGCCACATTGTCCGGCACGGAGCTGGAACAACTGGCTGGGGAAATCAGGGAATTCCTGATCACCAACGTAGCCGCAACGGGTGGACACCTGGGTCCTAACCTGGGCGTTGTGGAGCTCACTCTCGCTGTCCACCGGAACTTTGAGTCTCCGCGGGACAGCGTCATCTTCGATACCGGCCACCAGTCCTATGTGCACAAGCTGCTGACTGGACGCCAGGACTTCACGACGCTCCGCCAGCAGGGCGGTCTTTCCGGCTATCCGGACCGTGCCGAGTCTGAGCACGACATCGTGGAGAGTTCACATGCCTCCTCGTCCCTGTCCTGGGCTGACGGCATCTCGCGTGCCCGGCAGCTGACCGGTGAAGGTGACCGGTTCGTCGTCGCCGTGGTTGGCGATGGCGCGTTGACCGGCGGCATGGCGTGGGAAGCCATCAACAACATTGCCGCGGACAAGCGGCGTCGCGTGGTGATCGTTGTCAACGACAACGGTCGCTCCTACGCCCCGACTGTTGGCGGGTTTGCCGATTACCTGGCGTCACTGCGTCCCACCATTGACTCCCTGCGCACCACCCCGGCCTACGAACGCATGCTGGACTGGTGGAAGAAGAAGCTGCAGGACGGCGGCCCCGCAGGCCAATTCACCTATAAGAGCCTGCATGCCATGAAGAAGGGCATCAAGGACTGGTGGGCCCCGCAAGGTATGTTCGAGGACCTTGGCATGAAGTACATCGGCCCGGTTGACGGACACAACCTCCAGGCCATGGAACATGCACTCAATACCGCCAAGGCTTACGGTGGACCGGTCATTGTGCATGCCATGACGGAGAAGGGCCACGGCTACGCGCCTGCCCTGGCCAATGAAGCAGACCAGTTCCACGCGGTGGGAATCATCGACCCCGAAACCGGCGAGCCCACCGAAATGCCCGGGGCCAGGTCCTGGACGTCCGTGTTCGCCGAGGAAATCGCTGACATTGCCGATGAACGCCCGGACATCGTGGGTATTACCGGGGCGATGCTCATCCCCGTGGGATTGCACAAGTTCGCTGAGCGCCACCCCGAAAGGGTGATTGACGTCGGCATCGCTGAGCAGCATGCCCTGACGTCCGCCGCTGGAATGGCGTTCGGTGGCCTTCACCCCGTGGTAGCGGTGTACGCCACCTTCCTGAACCGTGCCTTTGACCAGCTCCTGATGGACGTTGCCCTGCACAAAGCCGGCGTGACCATCGTCCTGGACCGTGCCGGCGTGACCGGCCCGGATGGACCCAGCCACCACGGCATGTGGGACATGGCGATGGTTCAGATCGTGCCCGGCCTCCATTTGGCCGCTCCCCGTGACGCCACCAGGCTCCGCGAAGAACTGCGCGAGGCTGTGGCCATTGATGATGCCCCCACTGTGGTTAGGTTCTCCAAGGGCAGCGTAGGCTCCGAAATCGAAGCTATCGAGCGGCTTCATGACGGCGTTGACATCCTCGCGAGGCGACCGGAGGGTTCAACCGAAAACGATGTCCTGATTGTCAGCGTCGGCGCGATGTCCGAGCTCGCACTTGATGTTGCCGCCCGCTTGGGCGCCCAAGGAATCAGTTCCACGGTGGTGGATCCGCGGTGGGTCCTTCCCGTCCGTAAGTCGATCATCGCCCTTGCTGCCCGTCACCGCTTGGTGATCTGCATAGAAGACGGGGTACGGGCAGGTGGCGTGGGATCCCGTATCCGTCAGGAGATGCGGGCTGCCGGTGTGGACACAGCTCTGAACGAAGTGGGCCTGCCGGTGGAGTTCCTGGTGCACGGCTCCCGCAGCCAGGTCCTTGAGCGCGTTGGCCTGACGGCCCAGAAAATAACGCACGACGTCGTAGCCCAGGTTTTGGGGACGAAGGTCCCGTTCGCCAGGCCCCTCCCGGGCCAGGAACACCCGACCACCGGCAGCCTGCCAACGCTGTGACGGACGAGCGCGCGCCGGGCGCATTGCAGCCCGGTGACCTCGTGGTGTCGAGGAACAGGAAATGGGACGGCAAGGCCCACTGGGTAGTGCCCGGCCGCTACCTTGGTGAAGACATCCACGGTTGGTGGATCTTCCAGGGAGCAGGGGAGTTCTGCGCCCGCCCCGGCGCGGCTTTCTATACGGCGTCGGATGCAATTCTGTTGGTTCCTCGGACCGGTGAGTTCGTGGCCACCTTCTACGATGACAGCTATCCGGGCGACTTCAGGATCTATGTTGACCTGGCCACCGGCCACGACTGGAATCCCCTCAAGCCCGGCGTCACCGAATTCCACATGATTGATATGGATCTGGACGTCATCCGGTCCACCCAGCATGGGGTGTTCGTGGACGATGAGGACGAATTTGAGCAGCATCGGATGGCCATGGGCTATCCGCAACAGACGGTGGACGCAATGCGCGCAGAATGCGCAGCCCTCTTTGAGGCAGTGAACACCATGAAAGCGCCCTTCGACGTCAATGGAGCCACCAGCACCAGCGCCGAGTGGTTCAGGAAAGGACGAGCATGAGCGGCATCATCCGAGCGTACAAGCGCGACGACGACGGAGTACTTCACTTCCGCGAGGCCTGGTATGACGACGAAGACCAGCAGTTCGTTGTTAATCACGGTGTAGTGGGTCACCAAAGCAAGACCGACGAGGCAGACGTTGACGACGAATCTGCCGTGGATGGCCTGATGGCTGCTTTTGCTGCGCAATGCGAGGAAGACGGCTATGCCGAGATCCCCGAGTCGGAACAGTTTTGGGTCGTTGCCCAGATTGCGTTGAAGTCCAAGGACGGCACCGAACGCGACCGTCACCTTGAGCGTAAAGCCAAAGCCGCCCTCACCGGTGAATTGGCGTGGCGTGGGCTGGGAGTAGTGGACCGTTCGGAAATCGGCAACGGCCACCTGAACATCTTCTGCCTCTGCCCGGACGTCAACAAGGCAGTGAACGCCATCAAAATCTGTGTCCGCGGTGAGGACCTGGACTTCACCAAGCTCACGGTTGCAGCAGCTCCCCATAGTGACCCCACGGCATTCCGTGTGAAGCACTCGCCCAAGCAGGGTGTGGGCTTTACTCTCTAAGTAGCACCCCAACGCACCAGGAGGTATCCCCATGGCGTCCAAGAGCAACTGGCCCGGACATACGCCCCTGCCCAAAGGTCTGGCCGCTCCGGCCAGACGGGCGCTGGCGCATGAGGGGATAGAGACTTTGGAGCAGTTGGCCGAGTTCGGCGAGGCCGGGCTGTCCAAGCTCCACGGGATGGGGCCGGTGGCTGTCGCGCAGCTTGAGGATGCCATGGAGGAATCCGGGATCTCGTACGGAACCGGCTAACAGTACTGCTGGGGGGAGTTTGTTGCCTCGGGTGACAAGCAGTGCCGGGGCGCGTATAGGCTGAATTCATGACTGAATACCGACGCCTTGGCCATTCCGGATTGACTGTCTCAGCTGTAGGGCTGGGCTGCAATAACCTGGGCCGCGCCAATACCCCCACCGAGTCCCAGGAAGGCACGGACGCTGTTGTCCACGCCGCGCTTGATGCCGGGGTGACCTTCTTCGACGTCGCCGATGTTTACGGCCGCGAGCCCGGCCTGAGTGAAGTCATGCTGGGCAAGGCGCTGAAAGGCCGCCGTGATGACGTGGTCATCGGCACCAAGTTCGGCATGGACATGCGCGGAGTCAACGGCAACGACTTCGATGCACGAGGCTCGCGCAGATACATCGTTCAGGCCGTGGAAGCTTCTCTCCGCCGTCTGGATACGGAGTGGATTGATCTCTACCAGTTCCACACTCCGGACCCGCGCACTCCCATCGAGGAGACGCTGGCAGCCCTGGATGACCTGGTATCCAGCGGCAAGGTCCGGTACATCGGCCACTCGAACTTTGCCGGCTGGCAGATTGCCGAGGCTGAGTACGTTGCTCGCCAGTCCGCTGGCGTCCGTTTCATTTCGACCCAGAACCACTACAACCTCCTGGACCGCCGCGCCGAACTCGAAGTGCTCCCGGCAGCAGGAGCTTTCTCCCTGGGCGTCCTTCCTTACTTCCCTTTGGCCAACGGGCTGCTCACCGGAAAATACTCAGCGGGCAAGGCCCCTGAAGGTTCCCGATTGAGCCACACGCGCACCAACCTGGTGCACGACGCCGATTGGGAGCAGCTTGGCCGGTTCGGCCAGTTTGCCAAGGAACGCGATATCAGCGAGCTTCAGTTGGCCTTCTCCTGGTTGGCCGCACAGCCTGGAGTCAGCAGCGTCATCGCGGGCGCAACCCGTCCGGAGCAGATTCGGGAGAACGCCGGGGCAGTGTGCTGGGTACCCACTCCGGAGGATCGCGCGGAACTGGATGAGATCTTCCCGCGGGCACCGAAGGTAGCCCTCTTCTAGCCCTCTCTCACATAACAGCCCTTAAACCGGAACGCTTTCTCACTTTCCTCAAGCAAGTGAGAGAGCGTTCCGGTTTAAGCCGCGGGATGTGAGAGAGTGTTCCGTTTTAGGCCGCGGGATGTGAGAGAGGGGCGGGTCAGGCAGGTGCGGAGGCGACGCCGGGGGCGAGGAACCGCTTGCCGTTGACCCGCTCGGAGGCGCCCACCCTGTCCAGGTAGGGTGTGATGCCGCCCAGGAACATGGGCCATCCGGCTCCCAAGATGACGCAGAGGTCAATGTCTTCAGGTCCGGCTACGACGCCCTCTTCCAGCATCAGCCCGATTTCTTCGGCCAAAGCGTCCTGGGTGCGACGAAGGACTTCTTCGCCAGTGGATGGGGTGTTGCCGAAGGACATGAGGGCCAGCGTCTCGGCCGGGATGACAGGTGATCCGTCGGGTCCCGGAGCCCAGAGGCTCTTTACGCCGTTATCGATGAGCTTCTGCAGGTTTTGCGAGACCGGGAACCGCTCACCGAACGCGGCGTGCAGCGACTCCTGGACATGCTGTGCAACCGGCAGGCCAACCATGGCGCTCAAGGTGAACGGCGACATCGGCAGGCCCATGGGACGCAGGGCGCTGTCCGCAACCTCTGCCGGGGTGCCTTCGTCGAACGCTGCGATGACTTCCCCCATGAGGCGGAGAAGGATGCGGTTGACCACGAAGGCCGCAGCATCCTTGACCAGCACGGCGGTCTTCTTGAGTCCCTTGGCCAGCTCGAAGGCGGTGGCGAGGACGGCGTCATCGGTCTTGGGGGCCCGCACGATCTCCAGGAGCGGCATGACAGCTACGGGGTTGAAGAAGTGGAAGCCCACCAGGCGTTCAGGGTGCTTCAGGTCTTCGGCCATGGCTGTGACGGACAAGGAGGACGTGTTGGTGGCCAGGATGCACTCAGGGGAAACGATCGTTTCAACCTCGGCGAAGACTTGCTTCTTGATGTGCAACTCTTCGAAGACTGCTTCGATGACGAAGTCGGCGTCGGCAAAAGCCTCCTTGGAGACAGATCCGGTGATGAGAGCTTTGGTCCTGTTGGCGGCGTCCGGTTTGATCCGCTTCTTCGCCAGCATCTTGTCCACTTCGGCGTGCACATACGCCACGCCCTTGTCCACACGTGCCTGATCAATGTCCGTCATGACCACGGGGACTTTGAGCTGCCGGGCGAACAGCAGCGCCAGCTGGCTGGCCATGAGGCCTGCACCCACCACGCCAATTTTCGTGACCGGGCGGGCAAGCTTACGGTCGGGCGCACCCGCAGGGCGCTTGGAGCGCTTCTGGACCAAGTCCAGGAACGCGTAGACCGTGGAGCGGAACTCGTCGGTTTGCATCAGCCCTGCGAGGGTCTCGCACTCAAGTTCGGCGGACTCGGCCTGGGTCATGGTGCGGTTGGCTTCCATGACATCGAGGACCTTGCCCGGAGCGGGGGAGGCGTTGGAGGTTTTGGACTCCACGAAAGCCCGGGCTGCTGATACGGCGGCTGCCCACCGGCCGGCGACGGCCTCATCCGTGACATCAACGGCGTTCTTCCGCTCAGGCGTGATCTCCCCGGAGATGACCCGGGCCGCCCATGCGAGCGACTGTTCCACGAAGTCGGCGGGTTCGAACATGGCATCGGCCACGCCGAGCTCGAACGCTTGCGGGCCGGTGAGGGTCCGGTTGTTGCTGAGGGGATTCTCGATCATGACCTTGACGGCATTCTCCGGACCGATGAGGCGCGGCAGGATGTAGACGCCGCCCCAGCCTGGTACAAGGCCGATGAACGCTTCAGGCAGGGCCAAGGCGCCTGCACCTGTGGAGACGGTCCGGTAGGTGGACTGCAGGGCGATTTCCAGCCCGCCGCCCAAAGCCAGTCCGTTGATGAAGGAGAAGCTCGGAACGCCCAGGTCTGCCAAGGTGCTGTAGACGGCATGGCCAAGCTGAGCCATCCATAGCCCATGCTCGCGTTCCTTAAGAGTTTTGACGGCCGACAGGTCTGCACCTGCCACCAGGAAGTACGGCTTACCCGTGACGCCGACACCCACAATGTCTCCCCGGGCAGCCCGCTCCCTGAGATTCTCCAAGACGCCGCCGAGTTCCACCAGCGTGTTGGGGCCCAGTGTTGTGGGCTTGGAGTGGTCAAGGCCGTTGTCCAGGGTGATCAGTGCAAAGGTTCCGGCGCCGCCCGGCAGTTGGATGTCCTGGACGTAGGAGTGGGTCACCACTTCATCAGGGAAAAGGGCGGCGAGTTTTTGGAATTCGGCGGCGCTCATGCGGCGGCTCCTTCGGTGGTGGCCGTGGTGGCCTGGTCAGCGGTGAAAGATTGGAAGTCGGCGTGGTGGGGGTTTTCCCAGATCACTGTGGCACCCATGCCCAATCCAATGCACATGGTGGTGATGCCGTAGCGTACCGAGTGGTCTTCCTCGAACTGCCGTGCAAGCTGGTTCATCAGGCGGACACCGGAGGAAGCAAGTGGATGTCCGACGGCGATCGCCCCGCCGTAACGGTTCACCCGGGGGTCGTCATCGGCGATCCCGAAGTGGTCCAGGAAGCTGAGGACCTGCACGGCGAAGGCCTCGTTGATTTCGAAGAGCCCGATGTCCTCGATGCCCAGCCCTGCGTTCTTGAGCGCCTTTTCGGTGGCAGGTACCGGGCCGATGCCCATGACCTCGGGTTCAACACCGGCGAAGGCGTAGGAGACCAATCGCATTTTGACCGGGAGGCCTAGTTCCTCAGCGGCTTCGGCGGAAGCGAGAACAGCGGCAGTGGCGCCGTCGTTCAACCCTGCGGCATTGCCCGCAGTCACTCGACCATGGGCGCGGAAGGGGGTCCGCAATTCGGCCAGGTCGGCAACGGTGGTGCCGGGACGCGGAGGCTCGTCCGTGGTGTGAAGAGCCCAGCCCTGGCCGGGCTTCATCGTGGCGACTGGGACGAGGTCCTGCTGGATTTGCTCCTTGGCGTACGCTGCATCGAGCTTGGCCTGGGAGGCTGCCGCGTAGGAGTCCGTGCGGTCCTTGGTGATGGCCGGGAAGCGATCATGCAGGTTTTCCGCTGTGTTGCCCATGTTCAAAGCAGCCGGGTCCACCAGGCGCTCGGACATGAAGCGTGGGTTGGGATCGGCGCCGGCGCCCATGGGGTGGTTGCCCATGTGCTCCACGCCGCCTGCAATGACAACGTCATATGCGCCGAAACCGATGCCGCTGGCCGTCGTCGTAACTGCCGTCATGGCACCTGCACACATACGGTCGATGGCGAAGCCGGGTACCGTGCGGGGGAGTCCGGCCAACAGTGCCGCCGTGCGGCCGATGGTGAGGCCCTGGTCGCCGGTTTGGGTGGTGGCAGCGATGGCAACCTCGTCGATCCGTTCCGCGGGGAGTGACGGGTTTCGCCGCATCAGCTCGCGGATGCACTTCACCACGAGGTCATCGGCGCGGGTGCCCGCATAGATGCCTTTCTCGCCGGCTTTGCCGAAGGGTGTGCGAACACCATCCACGAACACGACGTCGCGGACGTTCCTCTGAGCACTGCGTGATGGACTCATGTATTAACTCCTCGTTGAGACATGGCGCCGAATCCCGCGTCACGGGTGCTTCGGCTGGCATTGATGCAATGTTACTCGCGGGTAACTTAGCTGGCAAGGTCGACGCCGTGCCAGGTGTCTATGTCTCCGAGGACGCGAAAGGCCTGCCGCTACGAACCACAGTTCGCAGCGACAGGCCTCGACGCGGGGATGCTTAGCCGGCATCGCCGGAAGCTTGCACGTCCTTGGCTGCTTTGGTTTCCTTCGCCTTGGACTCTTTGGCGGGCAGCGGAGCGGGGTTCAAGCACGCTTCGGTGAGTATCGGAGCCGCGAAGGAGATTTGCCACTCGCGAGCACCCAAGGACCGCAGCTCCGCAGCGATGGACTCCAGGGAAACATCAGCCGGTGGCCGCCAGACCACCCGCCGCAGATAATCCGGCGTCAGCAGGTTCTCCACCGGCAGCTTCAGCTCGTCCGCTACTGCCTGCAGGGCCGGCCTGGCGGTGGCAAGGCGCGCCGCGGCCTCCGGATCCCGGTCCACCCACACCCTGGGTGGCGGCGGCGCATTGGTGGGCAGGTGAAGGGGCGGGAGATCCGTGAGAGTCCGTGCGTTGGTAATGCAGCGCAGCCAGCGTGGGGCTTCCCTCTGGGCGGAGCGTCCGTGGAATCCTTTGGTGGCCAGCAATTGCGGCACCGTGGTCGGCATGGCCTTGGCTGCGGCTACCAGCGCCGAATCGGGGATGAGGCGGCCGGGCGCGACGTCGCGTTTGCGGGCCAGCTGATCCCGTTCGAGCCACAATTCACGAACGGCTGCCAACTGTCGGCGGTCGCGTATCTGGTGAAGCCCGGAGGTCTTCCGCCAGGGATCTACCCGCGGGGCCGAGAGGCCAGCGGCGAGTATGCCAGCGAACTCCTGTTCGGCGTATTCGAGCTTGCCGTCCGCTTCCAGCAGCTCGATGAGTTCCTCCCGGAGCTCTGCGAGGACTTCGACGTCCAGGGCCGCGTAACGCAGCCAAGGCTCCGGTAGTGGGCGCGTGGACCAGTCGGCTGCGGAGTGTTCCTTGGCCAGGCCAAAGCCGAGGAGTTGTTCGATGACTGCTGCAAGGCCAACCCGGGGGAGTCCCGCGAGGCGGGCTGCAAGTTCGGTATCGAACAGTTTGTCCGGCCACATGCCGAGCTCGGAGAGGCAAGGGAGGTCTTGCGAGGCCGCGTGCAGGATCCATTCGACGCCGCGAAGGGCGTCGTTGATGATGTCCAGGTTATCGAAGGGTTCTGGATCGATCAGCCAGGTTCCGGCACCTTCGCGGCGGATCTGAACCAGGAACGCCCGCTGGCCGTAGCGGAACCCGGACGCGCGTTCTGCGTCCACTCCGGCCGGCCCTGTTCCGGCGGCTATGGCGGCTGCGCACCGCTCCAGCCCGGACGGGGTGTCGATGACCTGGGGTACTCCTTCGCGGGGAGTGTCGAGATCGATGATTTCAGGGACGTGGCTATCGAAGCCGTCTACCTTGATGTGGGTGGTGGGATCAGCAACCGGGTCGCCGGCCGTGGTGTTTTCCGGATATTCAGGGGTCATGGTGGCTTAAGCTTACCGATTCCGGCCGTAGAGGGGTGTTTCCAGTCCCTGGTGGGTACCCGCCTGCACATTCATCACACTCAATTGAGTCTCCTGTTGGGTAGCCCGGTGACCCCTGGTGGAAGAGGTGGCAGCCCCGCGAAGGTGCACACCATGTCGGACCAGGCTTCGAGATGGGCTTGTACGTCCTGGCTGGCCGGTGTCCAGGACGCCCGGAGCTCGATGTCTATGGTGTCCGGCCGTTCGGCCAGAGTGCCGAAGCTTTCGGAAAGGATCCGTGTTGCTGTGCCACCGGCAGCGCGATAAGGGGCTGCGTGGTTCTCCAGGGCATCCACGAGCCAGGTCCAGGCAACGGAGCCAAGCATGGAGTCGTTCCCCATCTCAGCGTCCATCTGAGCCCGAATGTAGGTGACGATGCGGAATTCCCCTTCCCAGACGGCCGAGCCATCGGGGTCGTAAAGGAGGATGAAGCGGCCGGTGGCCAGTTCATCGTCCTCTTCACTTGACTGACTGCCGCCTTGGTTGGCGGCAAAAGCCTTGGCCGCAGGTCCATGGACGGGAACCCGACGGGTTGCTGCCGTGGGGCTGAAAACCTCGGCTCCCAAGGCGACTGCGTAGGGGGCCAGACGGGCGGGAGCGGGGATCTCGTCAAGGCGCAGTTCGCTGCGGCACTGTGCTTTTCGTAGTGATCCCAAGGCGAAGAGAAACTCCGAGGGAACCTGTGCGAGGGCGTTCACCATCGCAGATTATGCGTCCGGGGCGGCGAATCTGTGCAGGCTCGCCGCCCCGGGGTGCACGTCTTGTGTGTTACGCCAGCTCGCGCCTGATGGCAGCCACGAAGGCATCGATGTCTTCCTCCGTGGTGTCGAATGAGCACATCCACCGGACTTCACGGCGGGCGGCGTCCCAGTCGTAGAAAGCGAAGGACTCCCGCAGCTTGTCCGCGACGCCTTCGGGCAGGACGGCGAAGACCCCGTTGGACTGCGTTGCCTGGGTAGGTTCCACGCCGTCGATTCCCTCAATGGCCGTCCGCAGGCGCGCTGCCATGGCGTTGGCGTGGGCGGCGGACCGCAACCACAGGCCATCCTCCAGCAGGGCAATGAACTGGGCTGAGATGAAGCGCATCTTCGAGGCGAGCTGCATGTTCATCTTGCGCAGGAATTTCAGGCCGTCAGCTGCATCCGGGTTCAGCGCCACCACTACTTCGCCGAAAAGAAGTCCGTTTTTGGTGCCACCGAAGGAGAGGATGTCCACGCCGGCGTCGCGCGTGAAGGCCCGGAGGGGGACGTCCAGGTACGCGGCGGCGTTCGCCAGCCGGGCACCGTCCATGTGGAGCTTCATGCCCTTGGAGTGCGCATGGTCGGCGATGGCCCGCACTTCATCCGGCGTGTAGCAGGTCCCGAGTTCAGTGGTTTGGGTGATGGACACAACCAGCGGCTGGGCGCGGTGTTCGTCGCCCCAGCCCCAGGCCTCGCGGTCGATCAGCTCGGGGGTGAGCTTGCCGTCCTCGGTGGGAACCTGCAGGAGCTTGATCCCGCCCACCCGTTCAGGCGCACCGTTCTCATCCATATTGATGTGTGCCGTGGAGGCGCAAATCACTGCTCCCCAACGGGGAAGGAGCGATTGCAGGGCAAGGACGTTGGCGCCAGTGCCGTTGAAGACCGGGAAGGTCTCGATGCCCGGGCCGAACTGCTGCTCCAGTACCTCCTGCAGCCGTGCCGTGTACACATCCTCGCCGTAGGAGACCTGGTGCCCGCCATTGGCGGTTGCCAGTGCTGTGAGGATCTCCGGGTGCACGCCGGAGTAGTTGTCGGATGCGAATCCGCGAACCGCAGGGTTATGCAGTTGAGCAGGATCATGCAGTTGACCCGGGCCCGGGGTGTCCGTGGCGCTGTGGATTGCCTCTGTTGTGCTCGTCACTTGTTCATTCACGCTTTCAAGTCTATTTGGGCCGGCAGGATTCTAGGTGGCCAGCAGGATGCGCTGGCCGTTGAGGGCGGCGGCAGGTTGTTCAAAGAGTCCGACGACGGCAGTCGCCACGTCCTCAACGTCAGTGAAGCCGGGGAATCGCCTTTCGGGATGGGCTTCCCGCATGGCGGAGTCGACGAGAGCTTTCACCACGAAAATCACCGCTGCGCTGTGCTGCTCCGTGGGGGCATCCGGGTTTCCGGCCTTGCCGGATTGCGCCCGGCCGAAACCGTCGGCTACCGCCAAGGTCCAGGCTTCCGCGGCTGCCTTTGCTGCGGCGTAACTGGCGGCCGCGGCGGTGGGGGAGGTTGCCGTGGTTGATGAGACCATGGCGAACCTGCCGTGCGGAGATGCTTCAAGGTGGCTGTAGAAGACCCGGGAGACGTTTCGGAGGGTGGTAACAGCGCTGCGTTCCATGGCCTCCCAATCCTCGTCCGTCTGGTCTTCAATGCCCTTCGCGCCCCGCCAGCCGCCCACCAGGTGGATCACGCCGTCGATGCCCTCGATGCCGAGGCCACTCACGGTGGCAGCAAGCTCCCGAACGGACTCCAGGCTGGTGAGATCGCAGACTAAAGGAGTTGCCGAGTGGCCTGCTTCGCCCGCAGCCGCCTTGATGCGGACGTCATTGGAGCCCACTGTGAGCACCCTGTGACCGGCGGCCCCCAACGCGCGCGTCACGGCGATGCCGGAAGCGCTGCTTCCGCCGGTCACGAGGATAGTCAGTGTGGTCATCAGGCGGCAGTCGCGCCCGTGATGCCGGTGGTGGACTCAATGACGGGGCGCATTTTCTTCTCCAGTGCTTCGTAGAACATGGACAGGGGGAATTCGTCGTCCAGCACCTGGTCCGTGAGGCCGCGGGGCGGACCGTCCAAGGGTAGCGCCTCGGGGCCCTTGGCCCATACGGATGCCGGGTGAGGAGTTACCGTGCTGGAAATGAGCTCGTATGCGGCCAGCCAGTGGGCAGCCTTGGGGCGGTCGATCGAGCGCCAGTACAGTTCTTCGATTTTGGCGCCGAGTTCCACCACAACTTCGGCAGCTTCGTCCCAATCGATGGAGAGCTTGCTGTCCGTCCAGTGCAGAACGTGGTGCTGGTGCATCCAGGCGAACAGCAGTTGGCCGCCCAGACCGTCGTAGTTGCGCACACGGTTGCCGGTGATGGCGAACCGGAAAATGCGGTCGAAAATTACCGCATACTGAACCAGCTTGGCGTGCTTGCGGGAATCGGGATCGGCTTCTTCGTCCTTTTCAATGCGCACCGATTCGCGGAAAGCGGTCAGGTCACAGCGCAGCTCCTCCAGCGAGTACAGGAAGAACGGCATGCGCTGCTTGATCATGAACGGATCAAAGGGAAGGTCTCCGCGCATGTGGGTGCGGTCGTGGATCAGGTCCCACATGACAAATGTGCGCTGGGTCAGTTCCTGATCCTCGATCAGCTGCGCTGCGTCCTCGGGAAGTTCCAAGGAGGTGGTTGCGGCAGCTGCCTTGAGCACGCGGCGGAAACGGGCGGCTTCACGGTCGGCGAAGATGGCGCCCCAAGTGAACGTGGGCGTCTCGCGGACTGCCACCGTCTCCGGAAAGAGCACGGCCGAGTTAGTGTCATAGCCGGGCGTGAAGTCTACAAAGCGGATGGGGACGAAGAGCTTGTTGGAGTATTCGTTTGCCTCCAGGCCGCCAATGAACTCAGGCCAGATAACCTCGATCAGGACTGCTTCCACCAACCTGTTGGTGCTGCCGTTCTGCGTGTACATGGGGAAAACCACAAGGTGCTGCAGACCGTCAACGCGCTGTTCCTGAGGCTGGAACGCCTGAAGGGAGTCCAGGAAGTCCGGTACTCCGAAGCCTCCCTGAACCCAGCGGCCGAAGTCTTCCACCAGGAGCTCCAGGTAGCGGGCATCGTGAGGGAAGTGCGGTGCCAGGGCCGTGATGGCGTCGGTCACCGTGGAAACCAGGGTTGCCGCCTCGGCGTGGACGTCGGAATCGGCAATGGAGCCGTCCTGTTCCTGATGTGCCTGGAGGGCGGTGGCTGCAGCCTTCAAGGACATCCACTCAGCGTTGTCGGCAGTGACACGCTGGGCGGTAGCGGTAGTGATAGTGGTCATGGAGCTCGGCCCTTTCGAAGGAGTGATTGCTTCTGGGCCGAGCGTAGCAAGCAAAAAGCATCGCTAATCTAAAATTGCCTCGAGCATAAGAAACTCTTGGCCTTTGGGTGTGTGGAGACCGGTTGAGGTCCAGTCGCGGCATAGGTAACCTCCCGGACGGGCGGGGCCGAGCACCAGCCCGTCCAGGAAGGCCTAGTTTTCTTCGGGCTTCACCAGACGCAGTGAAACAGAGTTAATGCAGAACCGCTGGTCCGTGGGCGTTCCATAGCCTTCACCCTCGAAAACGTGCCCCAAGTGTGAATCGCAGTTCGCGCAGCGTACCTCCACGCGATCCATTCCCATGGTGCGGTCATGAAGATACCGGACGGTGCCCTCTGCAAGCGGCGCCCAGAACGACGGCCAGCCACAGTGGGAATCGAATTTCTCCCGGCTGGTAAACAACTGGCTGCCACAGGCGCGACACTGGTAGACGCCTTCCGTGTGGGTGTCCCAGTACTCACCCGTGTAAGGCCGTTCGGTGCCTGCCTGCCGTAGCACCCGGTACTCCTCGGGCGTCAACTCCTCGCGCCACTGAGCATCGCTCTTTTCCACGGGAACGGCAGCCCCCTCGGGCGCAGAAGTTGTCTTGCTGGTGTTGTCAGGAGTGTTCATGTCTACTGCAACGCTTACGAGTCGCCGATAAATCCCGAGCCCGCATACAGGTGCAGGACCGGAAGACCCAACTGATCCTGTGCCTTATTGGCCCAGTCAGTATGGAACGTGTCCGCAATGGCATGGGGGCGGGTAATGACCACCGCTTGGGCAGCATCCACGGCCCGGACCTTCGCCACCAAGCCGGCCACGGCACCGCCGTCGAAGACTTCTCCCGTCACGCCTCCACCCAAGCCGGCCAACGCCGCCAGCGATGCGGCCAGCGTCTCGGAGGCCTCCGCGCGCTCAGCCTCAGGGTCCGGGTGCTGCGCAGTGAGCTCCCGGAAAGCCTTGGCAATATCAAGCAACGACAGATTCTCCAGGAAATCCACCAGAAGGTGTCGTTCAGTGTTGGACGGAACCAGAACAATAAGGGGAGCATCACCGCCGTCGAGAAGTTTGGCGATGTTAACGCGGTCGTCGGGGCCGAGGGGCTCTTCAGTCAGGATGACGATGGGATCACTCATGGCTACAGCGTAGTCCCGGCCAAGGGCAGTCCGCAGACTTTTGGGGTCTGAAACGCGCGTCAGGATTCCCGGGCGAGTACGCCGCGCGGCCCACGCCTGCACCAGCCAGCGCCAGGGAGCAGCAACAATGGAACCATGGCATCGACAACCCCGCCAGCGAGCGACGCTGCAGACAAGAAACTCTCCCTCCGCACCAAATGGGCCATCGCAGGCTTCCTGGCAGGCGGCACAATCGCCGGTTTGGTGGGGGCAGGGTCCTCGGCGCTCGCCGTGTATTTTGCCCGCCGTGTCATCACCCCTGCCGCCAGGCACGAGGACCAGGAAGTGCTTGCTGTCATCCGCGGGGACAAGGGACTTCAAGTGATCTTGGCTGCCACCCCGGACAGCACCATTGACGGCGTGTTCAGCCTGTTCTTCTCGGGCGGCAAAGGTCACGCCAGGATCGGCCGGATTGTGTCGTACTCGCCCGCTGAGCAGACGGTGCTGCGTGAAGTTGAGGAAGTTTACAGCGGCGACCTCTCAGAGGCCCGCCGCGCATGGTGGAGCGGGGGAACGTACCCGGATCCTGCTGCAATCGGCCTCGCTGCCGAGGACGTGGACATTATGGTGGACGGCGGGAAAGCGCCTGCGTGGTTGATCCGTGCCGAAGCATTGGCTGCAGCGCCGGTCTGCGCCATCATGGTCCATGGCCGCGGCGCAACGCGCTTGGAAGGGCTGCGGGCGGTCCGCACCGCACGCGAGCTGGGGATGGACAGCCTGCTGATCTCCTACCGCAATGACGGTTTAGCCCCGTCCGCGGCGGACGGGCGGTACGGCCTGGGATCCACGGAATGGCGCGACGTGGAGGCTGCGATCGAATACGCAGTGGACCGCGGTGCCCAGGAGATTGTTCTGTTCGGCTGGTCCATGGGCGGAGCGATCAGCCTGCAAACAGCTGACCTGTCCAAACACCGCCACCTCATCCGGGCTCTGGTCCTTGACGCCCCGGTCATCAATTGGGTCAACGTGATGGCCCATCATGCTGAGATGAACAGAATTCCCTACAACGTGGGGCGCTATGGGCAGATGATGCTGAGCCATCCGCTGGGGCGCAGGCTGACCGGACTGTCCGCACCTGTGGACCTGAAGGCCATGGACTGGGAGGCCCGCGCCGTTGAACTGCGGACGCCCACCTTACTGATCCACAGCGTGGATGACGACTACGTGCCCTTCGGACCCTCCGCCAGCCTCGCGGAAAAGAATCCTGACATGGTCACGTTTGAACCCTTCGACGGCGCCCGGCACACCAAAGAGTGGAATGTCGATCCGGAACGGTGGGAGCGTCTCGTCCGCGCGTGGCTGCAGAGACAACTGGCTCCGCGGAACAATCCGGGACAGGCAAGCGCCGCCGGGGTGGGGCCTGCTTGAGCAGCTGGGTTGGGAGTCCGGCGCCGGATGATTCAGGGTGGGCCCTAATGCTTGTCCGTGGTGCCAATGGGAGCAGTGATGGCCTTGGTGAGCCGGATGAGGTCAGCCGGGGCCAGCTCAATATCCAGTCCTCGGCGGCCGCCTGAGACGAGGATGGCACTGAAACTCAGGGCGGACGCATCAAGCACAGTGGGGGAGGTCTGCCGCTGTCCCAAGGGGGATATGCCGCCCAGGACGTATCCCGTGCGCCGCTCCGCGGTCTTGGGGTCGGCCATGGCGGCTTTCTTGGATCCGAGAGCTGCAGCAACCGACTTTAGATCCAAGTTCCCGGAAACCGGAACGATTGCCACTGCCAGGCGGCCTTCAACCTCCACCATGAGGGTCTTGAAAACCCGTTCGGGCTCCATGCCCAGGACCTCGGCGGCTTCCATTCCATAACTGACTGTGCCTGGGTGGTGGGCGTAGGGGTGCAGCACGAAGGGAACGCCGGCCGCTGCAAGTGCTGCAGTTGCCGGCGTTCCTTGTGAAGCCATCTTTTTGGCCATCGCTGTGGTGGTGCCCTTCAGGTTTCAGCCGGTCAGTTTTCCAGCCTGCTGGCTGCTGCGACTTTCCGCTTGATCCGGCCAAGCATGGCCGTCATTCCCCGCATGCGCAGGGGAGTGATGGCCCGGGTCAGGCCCAGCAATTCCGGCATATCGTCTGGAACCGCAAGAATTTCCTCGGCCGTCAAACCATCCAAGCCCTCGTGCAACACCCCTGCGAAGCCCCGGGTTGTGGGTGCTTCCGGAGGAGCTTTGAAGAAGAGCCGGTAGGCGCGGGCGCCGCCGTCGGGATTTTTCTCGGACTCGATGGTCAGAAACAGCGGTGACTGGCACTCCACAACCTGTTCCAGCAGCTCAGGGTGGTCCTTCAAGCGCTCCGGAAGCTCCGGAAGGCCTCTCGAGAATTCGAGAAGGAGCTGCAGGCGGTCAGGCTCCGTCAGTGCTTGGAAGTCATCGACGATTTCCGCCAGGGCGGTGGGCAAAGTGTTGGTACTCATCACTTCCAGCTTACGCACAACAGTGGCCAATGCAGCTTGTGTGCCGGAACACTACGGACTCCTTGTGCCTGCGGACTGGTTGCGGCTGACGCTAGTTGCGGACGAGGGAGGCCGGAACGGAACCGCGCTCAGCGCCCTTGACGATGGGAACCCGCACAGCGTTGCCCCACTCGGTCCATGAGCCGTCGTAGTTACGGACGGTGTCAAAGCCCAACAGGTACTTCAGTGCGAACCAGGTGTGACTGGAACGTTCGCCGATGCGGCAGTATGCCACCACGTCAGCGCCGGGCTCCAAGCCGGCTTCGCCCAGGTACAAGGCCTCCAGCTCTTCACGGCTCCGGTACGTGCCGTCTTCAGCCGCGGCGCGAGCCCACGGGATGGACGCGGCCGTGGGAATGTGGCCGCCGCGCAGTGCCCCTTCTTCCGGATAGGCCGGCATGTGCGTGCGCTGTCCGGTGTACTCCTCAGGGGAGCGGACATCAATCAGGGGGTTGCCCAGGTGGGCCAGGACGTCTTCCTTGAACGCGCGGATCGGGGCATCATTCCGCTCCACCTCGGGGTAGTCACCCACGGACGGCTGCGGGACGTCGGTGGTCAGTTCGCGGCCTTCGGCGATCCACTTGTCGCGGCCACCATCGAGGAGGCGGACATCCTGGTGACCGAACAACGTAAAGACCCACAGTGCGTAGGCAGCCCACCAGTTGGACTTGTCACCGTAGATGACCACGGTGCTGTCGCGGGAAATGCCTTTGGAGGCCGCGAGGGCGGCAAAGGCGGCGCCATCCACGTAGTCGCGGGTGACCTCGTCATTCAGGTCAGTGTGCCAGTCGATCTTGACGGCGCCCGGGATGTGGCCTGTTTCGTAAAGGAGAACGTCTTCGTCGGACTCCACAACCACAAGCTTGCCGTCGGCAATGGCGCCGTCGGCAATGGCTGCCGCGAGCCACTCAGTGGACACAAGGCGTTCAGGGTTTGCGTAGGCTGCAAACTTTTCGTTCTGTTCAACTGGGTAGGACATGGTGATGGCCTTTCACTGACAACGGTCGGAGCCAGGCCGTAGGAAGTGGTGCAGGTGCCGGCCGGGCGTGCTCCAACACTAACCACGGGCGGCGGGGAATGCTTCCCTGCGGTCATACGGTGAAACATGGGCTTGGTCACGTGACGGTTTCCGAGGGTCAGATGCCGGTATTCTTGCTGGGGACCTAAAACCGAAGGAACGGACCACCGTGGTAAAGATCGAACAACTGGCTGCCCGCACACCGGCAGTCTCCGTGGAGGAACTCCTCAAGGGTTTCTACCCGTCTCCGCGATTCGGAGAGGTATCGTTCGACAGCTACCGGCCCGACCCTTCGCAGCCGAGCCAAGCCAACGCCGTGAAGCTGCTGTCGGCTTTCGCCGATGGCGTGGGTTCTGAGGATGGCGGCGGTCTTTTCAAGAAACTGTTCGCCAAAAAAGCCCCGGCAACAAGGGCAGGAATCTACCTCGACGGTGGTTTCGGTGTGGGTAAGACCCACCTCCTGGCTTCTCTCTGGCACAGGTCGCCGGGGCCCAAGGCCTTCGGTACGTTCGTCGAATACACCAACCTTGTGGGTGCACTGTCCTTCCGCAAGACCGTGGAAGCGCTGAGCAGCTACAAACTGGTGTGCATCGACGAATTCGAACTTGATGATCCGGGCGACACCGTACTCATGTCCAGGCTCATGCGTGAACTGGCCGACGCCGGCGTGAAGCTGGCAGCGACGTCCAATACCCTGCCCGGTTCCCTGGGTGAAGGGCGCTTCGCTGCTGTGGACTTCCAGCGCGAAATACAGGTTCTCGCCGACCAGTTCGACGTCGTCAGGATCGACGGCGAAGACTTCCGTCACCGGGGCTTGCCCGCGGCCCCCGCGCCGCTCAAGACCGAAGAACTTAAGCACCGGATGCGCGCCGAGTTCGACGGGAAGACCGTGGCCGTTGATGATTTCCGCACTCTCGTCAACCATCTGGCCGCAGTCCACCCCAGCCGCTACCGGCAGCTCATTTCCGGCGTGGAAGCTGTGGTGTGGAGCGACGTTGAAACCATTACCGAGCAAGCTGTCGCGCTCCGCTTCGTGGTTCTAGCGGACAGGCTCTACGACAAAGATGTGCCGATCCTTGCCAGCGGCGTTCCTTTCGATCAGCTTTTCACCGAAGAGATGATGACAGGCGGCTACACGAAGAAGTACTACCGTGCAGTGTCCAGGTTGACGGCCTTGGCACGTGAAGCCCAAAACCACGAGCCCGCCTGAAAGATGTGTCCCGCCTGATGTGCGCTGACCGCGCGATTCAGGCCTTCTGAACAGCTTCGCGGCTCTTCAACATCCAGCGAACCAGGATGCCGCCTGCCAACGCCCAAAAAGCAGCGCCGACGCCGGCGACGCTCAAGCCTGATGCTGCTATCAGGAAAGTAATGCAGGCTGGTATGCGTTCCTCGGCCACAGCCAGTGCCGAGGAGATGGATGACGCCAGCGTTCCCAAAAGGGCTAGCCCGGCCACGGCCTCGAGGAGCCCTGGTGGGGCGGCAGCCGCTACGGTGACCAGGGCGGCGGAGGCAGCGGCCAGCACCAGATAGGCAATGCCTGAGACGAACGCGGCGATCCATCGCCTTCCATGGTCCTTGCCTGCCTCCTCGCCAGAGGCCAGGGCTGCGCTGAGGGCGGCCAGGTTGATCGCATGGCCACCGAATGGTGCCCCTGCAATGGTTCCCGCGCCGGTCACCAGCATGGATGGCCGCCAGGGGGTGGTGTAACCGAAGGACTTGAGGACCGCGACGCCGGGAATGTTCTGAGACGCCATGGTCACAATGTACAGGGGCAGCGCCAGGCCCACCGCAGCTTCCACGGTAAAGACGGGTGTGGTCCACTCCAGCCTTGGCAGAAGGCTGTCTCCCGGTATCTGAACACCGGTGGAAACACTGTGGATGCCGATGACTGCCAGGGCTACCAAAAGTGACGCCGGAACGGACCATCGTGGTGCGAACTTCATCAGGACAACCCAGCACAAGATCACCGGTGCGATGAACAAGGGAGCCGAACCCAAGGATTTGAAGGGTGCAAGGCATAGGGGGAGCAGCACTCCTGCGAGCATGGCTTGCGCCAGCGCAGTAGGGATCTTCGCCATGATCCTTCCCAAGACGGGCAACAGGCCCGTGAGGAGAATCAGCACCCCGACGATCAGGAACGCGCCCACAGCGGCCGGCCAGCCGCCGTCGACCATTCCGGCGGAGGCGAGCAGCGCGGCACCGGGTGTGGACCATGCGAGCGTCACGGGCATCCGGGACCGCCACGACAACCAGAGGATGCCCAGTCCAAAAGTGAGGGTCAGCGCCAGCAGGCCACTGGATGCTTGCCCCTGGTGAGCGCCCACAGCTTTCAGGCCCGCAAGGACCACAGCGAACGAGGAAGTGAAACCAACCAGCGCGGTGACGATGCCCGCCGTGATGGGCGGGCCCAGCTTCTCCTTGGGGGCGCGGCTTTGGACGGCAGGAGTGGAAGCTGAAGGCATAAGGTCAAAAGTACCTGAACGCCACGATGTTCTGGTCAAACGCCAAGGGTTCTGATTAAACGCCAAGGGCACCGGTGGCGCCTCGCGGCGGGACCGGTGCCCCCTTGACGTATCTGGTACGGCGGCTCAGGCAGCTACGGCTGCTTCGGCTCATCCGTGACGGGAGCCTGTTCAGTCTTTCCGTCGTTCTTGGCCACGAAGTCGGAAGCGGCATTCTGGACTTTGTCGACGTGACCGGCGTACTTGCCGCCAGTCTTCTGATCCACAAAATCCCCGGCCTTGTCGATGCCATTCTTGATGGCTTCTTCGTTGCCTTGAATGAGACCCTGAGCCTTGCCCTTCAGGTCGTCAATTAAACCCACGGGCACCTCCCTTCCATCGCGGAGCCAGATCGCTCCTCCGCGTCCGACCCTAACACCAGTTTTCCGAGGTGCCAAGGGTTCAGCGGACGACTGTGGACAAACTACGCCAACGGCTTACTTTCCACCTGGTGGCGTGGGCTGTTGGGGTTCATGAGGGAATGCCGGCGACCGTAGGCAAAGTAGATGATCAGGCCGATGACCAGCCATGCGCCGAACCGGACCCAGGTTTCCCAGTGGAGCTGGAACATGAGGAACGCCGATGCCAGGACGCCGAAGGCGGGGACCACGGGCATGAAAGGCAGGCGGAACGTGCGCGGCGCGTTGGGCTTGGTGTAACGGAACACGATCACGGAAATGCAGACCACCACAAAGGCAGCCAGGATGCCGATGTTCGTGAGGTCGGCAACTTCCTTGATGGGGAAGACACCGGCAAGGAACGCCGAGGCGACACCGGCGATCCATGTGACGCGCTGCGGAGTGCCATGCTTGTCAGTCTTGGCAAACCAGCCCGGCAGCAGGCCATCACGGCTCATGGAGAACCACACGCGGGTGACGCCGAGCAGGAAGGTCAGCATCACGGTGAGGATGGACAGGACCGCGAATACCGAAATGATGGTGGCGATGACAGGCAATCCGACGCCGGTGAACGCCGAAGCGAAACCTGCGGTGGGATCGATGTCCTTGTAGTTCTGCATGCCGGTGAGCACGAGCGTTGCGGCTACGTAAAGGAGCATGGCCACAATCAGCGACAGGATGATGGCCTTGGGCATGTGCTTCTTGCCGTCTTTGGCCTCTTCCGCGGCGGTGCTCATGGCGTCGTACCCGAAGACTGCGAAGAAGACAGTTGCTGCTCCGGCCAGGACCGGTCCGAAGCCGCTGGGCATGAACGGGTTGTAGTTCTCGGTGTTGATGTAGAAAATGCCCAGACCGATGATGAACAGGATCAGGATGACCTTGATGGCAACGGCCACCAGTTCAAAGCGGCCAAACGCCTTGGTGCCGCGGCTGAGGATCCAGGTCACCAGGAGGCAGACGAGGATGGCGGGGAGGTTGATGATGCCGCCTTTGCCCTCATCCGCGGTGGAAGTCATCCATGTAGGCATGTGGATTCCGATTCCGGAAAGGAAGGCATCGAAATAGCCGGAGATGCCGATTGCCACTACAGCCACAATGGCGATGTATTCAAGCAGCAGGTCCCAGCCGATGAACCAGCCGATGATTTCTCCCAAGGCCACATAGCCGTAGGTATAGGCAGAACCGGCTCGGGGAATCATGCCCGCAAACTCGGCGTAGGACAACGCCGCTGCAGCCGAAGCAAGGCCGGCGATCAGGAATGAGAAGAGAACAGCGGGACCCACACCCGGGCTGCTGTCACTGCCATGGGCTACCAGTCCGGCCAGCGAAAAGATGCCGACGCCGATAATTCCGCCCACACCAATCGCTGTGAGTTGCCAGAGGCCAAGACTCTTAAAAAGCCCGCTGTGTTTGTTTTCTTCCTCGATATCGTCGATTGGCTTGCGCCTCAGGACAGACTGGGAAGCAATCTGTTGGTTCATGGGGGTACTCCTGCCGGTTGGCGTGGAACGGTGATGAGCTCGCAGTACATTATGCGAGCCGAATCACATGAGATAAAGCGACTTCTTCCGAGCGATACCGGTAACTTCCCATAATGAATTGAGAATTCGCCGAATCCGGGCATAAAAAAAGCAGCTCCGGGGAGCTGCTTTTTTTATTCTGGAGCGGACGACGAGATTCGAACTCGCGACATCCACCTTGGCAAGGTGGTGCTCTACCAGCTGAGCTACGTCCGCATTGCTGTTTGCCGAGCTGATGCCTGGCCTACAACTACAAACAAGTTGCCTTGTTTTGGTGGGCGATACTGGGATCGAACCAGTGACCTCTTCCGTGTCAGGGAAGCGCGCTACCGCTGCGCCAATCGCCCGTTACCGGGTCCTTCAATAGGAGAGCGGACGACGAGATTCGAACTCGCGACATCCACCTTGGCAAGGTGGTGCTCTACCAGCTGAGCTACGTCCGCACATGTTGTCTGCCCGGCAGATACCTGGCCTTCAACAACAAACAAGTTGCCTTGTTTTGGTGGGCGATACTGGGATCGAACCAGTGACCTCTTCCGTGTCAGGGAAGCGCGCTACCGCTGCGCCAATCGCCCATGCATCCAGCCGAAGCTGGAAGACATGGTTTTCACCGAGGTGGGTACGGGATTCGAACCCGTGTATACGGCTTTGCAGGCCGCTGCCTCGCCTCTCGGCCAACCCACCGTGTAAGCAGGATTCCGAGGAATTCTTGCCTTGACAGTGCCTTGCGAGCGGACGACGAGATTCGAACTCGCGACATCCACCTTGGCAAGGTGGTGCTCTACCAGCTGAGCTACGTCCGCAGTGTCGTTTTGGCGGGCAGCCTCGCAGGCATTCCGTCGCTTTCCGACGAGTAAAAACTCTATAGGAGGTTGCTGCAAACTCCAAATCGGCAGCCTGCCTTTGACGGTGCAGGTGGCTGGATCCTTGTATTTACGCGGTTCCGGCGAAGTTTCATCGCTGTAATTCCACCGTTGTAGTTCGTTCGGAGTTCGGTGCCGGGCCGGACGCCGTGATCCGTTTTGCATTCCGGCAATGGTCCGTTAGTGTTTTCTATGCACCGGGCGATTGGCGCAGTGGTAGCGCGCTTCGTTCACACCGAAGAGGTCACTGGTTCGAACCCAGTATCGCCCACCACCGGTTTGAAATGAATGAACCCCGTTTGGACTGATCGGCTCGAGTAATCGACCCAGTTCAAGCGGGGTTTTTCTTTTGCCCTCCAGCTGTGCCGAAGTCCTGCGGTGATGTTCTTCATGATGCGTTTGGCGTCACGAACAACATGGTCGCGGCACCCATCAGCATGCACGAACACGACGAATCGGAAGAGCCTTCGGCTGACGCGAGCCCTGCTCCGGCTTTTGGGGACGTGGCCCTGACTGCCCCCATCCTCGCAGGCAAACTCGCCAGGCTTGCGCCGGAGCAGCTCGCGCTGATCTTTCCGCGGATGAATTCTGTCGGTCCTCTGTGACACAGTCTTTGTATGACTGCTCCACTGCTTGCCCATGCTACTGACTACGGCCGGATGTACGCCCGCTCCACAACTGAGCATTTTTCCGTGCCGTCCATCACCACGGTGATCGGACAACAGGCGCATGCCTTGGATGGGTGGTTCAGTTACATGGGAGCAAGCAGCCTGGCTGCAGATCCTGAGCTTGCTTCCATCCTTGGGAGTCCGGCCAAAATCCGTCAGGCAATCAACAAAGCCTCCAAGGCCGCCGAGGTTTACCGGGATGCGGCTGCAGCACGCGGGGATCGCGTTCATACATACTGCGAACAGGTGGCTTTGCGGGCCATGGGGCGGCCGCACCGTTTGGAGGAGTGCAGGGAGGACCTCGCAGCCCACGGCGAGCAGGCATTTGCTGCCCGCTTTGATGAGTGGTGGGAGCTCTACCGGGTGGAGCCCCTGGCGCCGGAGATCACTGTTTGGAACAAGACGGTGGGGTACGCCGGAACGTTGGACCTTGTGGCACGGATCAACGGCCGCATCTGCCTGATTGACTATAAGACCAAAGGCACCACCCGGGACGGGACGGTAAAAGCACTGGATGACAAAGTGGTCATGCAGCTCGCGGCAGGGATGAAGGCCGAAGAAAGCCTCGTGGATCCGGTCGCAGGTGAGTGGGAGCCGTGGAAATACGGTGATAGCCCGATGCTGCTTGCGGTAGCCATCGGCGAGACCGAAGTCAGGCCGCAGCGGGCCAACCCGGAGATACTCAAACACCATTGGTGGAAGTTCTGCGCTCTTCGGAGGGTGTGGGAAATGTCTGCGGACGTTGTGGCGGCCGGGCAGCCGTTGCTGCCTGTTGCTCCGCCGGTCTTCGCAGCAGCCGGCGCAGCACCTGCGGCAGCCATGACCTCAACTAAACTGGCTTAGGCTCCGCAACACCCGGAACCTGGTTTGACGATCGTGAGGACTGACAGCACATGGCAATTTTGAGTATCCGAATCATCGGGGACCCGGTGCTGCGCACCGTAGCTGACCCCGTTACCGATTTCGGACCGGAGCTCGCCAAGCTGGTAGCTGACATGACGGAAACCATGGAAGACGTTGATGGCGCCGGCCTCGCTGCCCCGCAGGTGGGCGTCAGCCAGCGGGTGTTTACGTACCGGATCGGGGGAGTGGAAGGCCACATCATCAACCCGGTCCTGGAGAACAGTGAAGATTTCCAGCCGGACGAAGTAGAGGGATGCCTGTCCATCCCAGGTTTAGGCTTCCCCGTGCGCCGCTATCAGGCCACCAAGGTTACTGGCGTGGACCTGAACGGAAATCCAGTTTCGGTGGAGGCGGAGGGCATGCTTGCCCGCTGTTTCCAACACGAGACAGATCACCTTGACGGGGTCCTCTACACGGACAGGTTGGAAGGCGATGACCGTAAGGCCGCCCTCCGGGCCATCCGGAACGCCAACTACCACGCTATTACGGAGCAAACCACCTCCCAGCGCGCTCATTCCGTAGGATCCAGCTTCGGGGGCGGCAGCTTCGGAGCTCCCGAGTGAGGGTCCTTTTCGCAGGAACGCCTGCCGTGGCTGTGCCATCGTTGAATGCGCTGGTTAAAGCGGGCTTCGAGATCGTTGCTGTCCTCACCCGGCCGGATGCGCCGGTGGGTCGCAAACGCGTCCTGACTCCTTCTCCGGTGGCTGCACGAGCCATGGAGCTCGGTATCGAGGTCATTCACGCAGCAAAGGTTGATGCCGGGACCACAGCCAAAATCGCGGAATTCGCACCCGACGTCGCCGCAATCGTTGCCTACGGTGGCATTGTTCCCAAGGCTGCCTTGGGTGTCCCAAAGCACGGCTGGGTCAACCTGCACTTTTCTCTTCTCCCCGCATGGCGCGGTGCTGCGCCCGTTCAGCGATCCCTCATCGCGGGCGACGACGTCACCGGGGCCGCTACGTTCCAGCTTGAAGAGGGCTTGGATACCGGTCCTGTGTTCGGGACACTTACTGAAACAGTTCGCCCCGGGGACACCGCAGGTGATCTCTTGGAGCGGCTGTCCATCAGCGGTGCTGTATTGCTGAGCCAGACACTTTCGGCAATCGACGCCGGCCAGGCTGCTCCTCAGCCGCAGGAGGGGGAGATCTCCCTTGCCCCCAAGCTGACCCTCGATGACGGACGCCTGGACTGGCAGCAGCCTGCCCTTGCCTTGAACCGCCGTGCGCGCGGTGTTACCCCTGAACCCGGAGCCTGGACCACCTTGGAGGGCCAGAGGATCAAACTGGAGCCAGTAGCGCTCCGGCCCGATGTCAAAGATGTTCCGCCGGGACACATCCTGGTGGATGGCAGATCAGTCCTGGTGGGCACAGGATCCCATGCAGTGGAGCTTGGCCGGATCCAACCGGCCGGTAAGAAAATGATGTCGTCTGCCGATTGGGCGCGCGGCTTGGCAACACCCGAGAGAGTGGTATTCGAATGAGCGAGTCCGGCCGGCGAGGCCCCAACAACAGCGGGAGCCGGGACGGCGGCGGGGCGGGAAACCGAGGCTCACAGGGCAACCGTGGTGCCGGCGGCGAGAGCAAACGCAACGCCCAAGGCCGGGAGCGAAACAGAGGGCCGCAGAGGGGCTTCACCAATAACGCTCCGTCGCAGCGTACGCGCCGCGCTGATCCTGCCCGACTCGTGGCCTTCGAAGTGCTCCGCGCGGTTGCTTCCGAAGATGCTTACGCAAACCTTGTGCTGCCGGCACGTATCCGGGAGCACCGCCTGGACCGTCGGGATGCCGGCTTCGCCACTGAATTGAGCTACGGGGCATTGCGTGGCCAAGGTACCTACGATGCCATCCTGGCCCGTTGCGTGGACCGTCCCCTGGAACAACTGGATCCTGCCATCCTGGATGCTTTGCGGATTGGCGCGCACCAGCTGCTTTCCATGCGCGTTCCCGCACATGCGGCGCTGGACCAGACTGTCGGCTTGGCGCGCGCGGTCATCGGAGCCGGCCCGTCCGCCCTCATCAACGCAGTACTTCGCAAGGTGACGGCCCACAGCATGGGGGAGTGGCTGGAGATTCTGCTGGATGGCGAATCCGACGAGACCAAGATCGCTGCCCTGCGCCACGCCCACCCGGAATGGATTGTCCGGGCACTTCGTCAATCATTGGTGAACCATGGGCGCCCCAAAACCGAGATTGACGCCCTCTTGGAGGCCGATAACGCGGCCCCGGTGGTGAACCTCGTGGCGTTGCCTGGTCTGGGAAATCTGGACGAGGCATTCGAGAATGGGGCCACAGCCGGTGAGTTGGTAGAGGATTCAGCTCTTTCTGCCGGCGGGGACCTCGGACGTTTTGAATCGGTCCGGCGCGGTACCACGCGTGTCCAGGACGTGGGATCCCAACTGGTGGCCCGAGCTTTGGCCGGAGTCGAGCTGGGCGGTTCTCCTGCGCAGGGCGAGCGATGGTTGGACTTGTGCGCCGGCCCCGGTGGCAAGGCCGCGCTCCTGGCTGCCTTGGCCTACCGCGACGGCGCCACACTCCTGGCCAACGAGCCGGCACCGCACCGGGCGAAACTTGTCCAGCAAGCACTTTCCGCTGTGCCGGACGAGGCTTGGGCTGTGCGGACAGGCGATGGCCGTGAAGTGGGTGCAGAGCAGCCTGAGACTTTTGACCGCGTGCTGGTGGACGTACCGTGCAGTGGCCTTGGTGCCTTGCGGAGAAGACCGGAATCACGGTGGCGCCGCTCACCCAAGGACATCGGGGACTTGGGCCCCTTGCAGCGTGACTTGTTGAAGTCCGCGCTTGATGCCGTCAAGCCCGGCGGCGTGGTGGCCTATGTGACGTGTTCGCCGCATCCGGCCGAAACCACAGCCGTTGTCACTGACGTGCTGGCCAAGCGTGCGGACCTTGAACTGCTGGATGCCGGGCAGGCGCTGGACAACGTCAGCCTGACCGGCACTCTTGACGCCGGTCACGAGCTCACGGCCCAGTTGTGGCCGCACATTCACCAAACGGATGCCATGTTTATGGCAATCATCCGCAAGAAGCCGTAGCCGCAAGGGCCACAACAACCACCGACCCGAAGGGGCTGCTTTGTCTCAGTGCTGTATCAACCCGAGCATTCTGTCAGCGGATTTCGTCAACCTTGAGGCGGAACTGCAGCGGATCAGCAATGCAGATGCCGTCCACGTGGACGTCATGGACAACCATTTTGTCCCCAACCTGACGCTGGGCCTGCCAGTGGTGCAAAGGATTCAAGCAGTCAGCCCGGTTCCGCTGGACGCGCATTTGATGATCTCCGACGCCGACCGCTGGGCACCTGCCTACGCGGACGCCGGCGTCGCTTCGGTGACGTTTCACGCCGAAGCGGCCATGGCGCCGGTGAAGCTGGCGCGCGAACTGCGGGCCAGGGGCTCCAAAGCCGGCATGGCCCTGCGCCCGGCCACGCCCGTTGAGCCTTTCCTGGACATGCTCAGCGAACTGGACATGCTCCTGATCATGACCGTGGAGCCCGGATTCGGGGGACAGTCATTCTTGGACATCACCTTGCCCAAGATCCGGCGCGCGCGGGCAGCTATCGAGGGCTCGGGCATTGGCGTCGCCATCCAGGTGGACGGTGGCATTACTGAGGAAACCATTGTGCGGGCGGCTGAAGCCGGAGCGAACGTCTTCGTGGCGGGCTCGGCAGTTTACGGGCATCAGGATCCTGCAGCGGCGATCGATCGGCTCCGTGCAGCGGGTCAGGCCGCTGCTCACACAAACTCCTGAACGCCGTCACCACATGTTACGAAAATGGCCCGGGAATAGCCGGGCCATCTTTGTAGTTGTGGCAGAATAACAACACACATACGTGCTCCGGGGTCGGTGTAAGTCCGAACCGGCGGTTATAGTCCGCGACCCGCGAGCCATTGGCTTCCAAGAAATTGGATGTTCAGTGGCAGACGGTTGAACTGGTGAAATTCCGGTACCGACAGTTAAAGTCTGGATGGGAGAAGCACGTACAGTCATGCCTTGGGCGACGCTTTTGCGACGCCCGGCATTGCGCTGTCGTACACCCCCGGAGTCATCGCGGCTTACTGGGAAGGAACGGCATGGACTTACTGCGATGGCTCTTCGAAGCACAGATCCCCGTTGGAGGATCTGCTCTTGTCTTACGCGAAGTGCTTGGAAACATCTTTGGGCTACTCAGCGCCCTCGGCGGAATGCGCCGCAAAGTCTGGGCATGGCCAATCGGCATTGTTGGTAACATCCTCCTGCTCACGGTATTCCTGGGCAACGTCTTTGGTGCAGCAGCGCCGGCCACGCTGTGGGGACAGGCCTCGCGCCAGATCATGTTCATCGCTGTGGCCGTCTATGGCTGGTACCGCTGGCAGCAGGGCCGGCAATCGAGCACCCAAGGGCGGGCAATCGTCCCAGGCTGGGCCAGCACCAAGGTCCGAATAGCGCTGATAGGGGCCATGGTGGCCGGCACGGCGGCGTTGACGCCCCTGTTCGACTCACTGGGTTCCTACCCGCCCGTCTGGGCCGACGCCTGGACCTTTATGGGATCGCTGCTGGCAACATATGGCATGGCACGTGGTTGGACCGAATTTTGGCTGATCTGGGTGGCCGTTGACATTGTGGGCGTGCCGCTGCTGTTCAGTGCGGGCTACTACGCCAGCGCAGTGATGTATTTGTTCTACGGCTTCTTCACCCTGACCGGGTTCTTTGTGTGGTGGCGGGCCGAAAAGCGCGAACGCACCGGCCACGATGCCGGGCAGCCAGTGGCAGCCGTCTCCGCGGGAGCTGTCCAGTGAGCTTCACCAACACGCCCTATACCGCAGCAGAAACTACGGCCATGGAGGCCGCCCTGAAGGCTGCCCTTGCCGGTCCCCGGGGAGCCAACCCGTTGGTAGGGGCTGTCATCCTCAGTCCGCAGGGCGAGCAGTTGGCAACCGGCTACCACCGAGGCGCCGGAACGGCCCATGCTGAAGCCGATGCTATTTCCGAAGCCCGGAAGAAGGGCATCGACACCGCCGGAACCACCATGGTTGTCACTCTGGAGCCCTGCAACCACGTGGGTCGAACCGGGCCCTGCGCCCAAGCCATCATTGACGCGGGGATCGCGAGGGTGATTTACGCCGTCGATGATCCCCATGACCCCGCCGCAGGCGGTGCACGGACGCTCACCGCCGCCGGTGTTGAGGTCAGGTCCGGGCTGGAACGCGGGAAGGCGCTGGATCTGAACCGTGACTGGTTCGACGCCGTTGCGGCAAAGCGTCCGTTCGTTACCTTGCATATCGCCCAGACCCTGGACAGCAGAATTGCTGCTGTGGACGGCACCAGCCAGTGGATCTCCTGTCCGGAGTCGCTTGCCGACAATCACGGACTGCGGGGACTCATCGATGCAATCCTCGTGGGCACCGGCACAGTGCTGATCGACAACCCGCGCTTGACGGCCCGGGCACCCGACGGCGGGCTTGCCGCTCACCAGCCCCTACGGGTGGTCATGGGCCTTCGGGAAGTCCCTGCGGATGCTGCAGTCCGCGGAACTGACGGGCGTTTTGTCCACTTGCCAACCCGCGATCCTGCGGAAGCCTTGGACTCCCTGTTCGAAGAGGGAGTCCGGCACCTCATGGTGGAAGGCGGCTCCTCGATTCTGAGTACGTTCCTTGCAGCGGACTTGGTGGACGAACTGATCGTCTATCTAGCACCCACATTGCTCGGATCCGGAACTCCGGCACTCAACGACCTCGGTATCACCACACTGGCAGAGGCCCAGCGCTGGTCTTGGGACGACGCCGGTGGCGGCGCTGTCCGGGTTCTCGGCAACGACCTTCGGCTGCACCTGCGTTCCCCGCGGCGTGCCGCCAGCACCATCACGAATTCGGTTTCGCAGAATGTGGTTTCTCACAGTGAAGCTGCGGACCATCTCACAGGAGGAAACTGATGTTTACGGGAATCATTGCTGAGCAGGGCACTGTGCTGGGCATTGAACATGACGGCGATACCAGCGCAACACTGCGTCTCAAAGCTCCCACCACGGCGGAAGGATTGCCTTTGGGCGGTTCCATCGCCGTCAATGGGGTGTGCCTCACAGCCACTGAGATCGACGGCCAGGACTTCAGCGTGGATGTCATGGGCGAAACCTTGGTCCGGACCACCATCGGTGGGTTGGCGGCGGGCGATGCGGTCAACCTGGAACGCTGCGTACCCGCCGGCGGACGCCTGGACGGGCATGTCGTCCAGGGCCATGTGGACGGTGTTGGTGAGTTGCTGGAACGTGAGCCGCTGGGGAACTGGGACCGGCTCCGGTTTGGAGTGCCAGCCACGCTGGCGCGCTACATCGCCGAGAAGGGTTCGATCGCCGTCGACGGTGTCTCACTGACCGTGACCGCTGTCAGTCCTGCCGCCGAAGCGGCACCGTGGTTTGAAGTGGGGCTGATTCCCACCACGCTGGAAGAAACAGGCCTGGGTGCCAAAGAGGCAGGAGGCCGTGTGAACATCGAAGTTGATGTGCTGGCCAAGTACACCGAACGCCTTCTGTCCTTCGCGCCCCGGCAGGGAGGCAACTGATGAGCGCTCCTGCCAAGACGACTCCGGCCGGCGCGGGACGTACCGGGCTTGATCCTGTTGAATCGGCCATCGCTGCCATGGCCGCAGGCCAAGCCGTGATCGTGGTGGACAACGAGGATCGTGAGAACGAAGGCGACATCATCTTCGCCGCCGAACACGCAACCCCGGCCCTGATGGGTTGGACCATCCGCTATTCATCCGGCGTCATCTGCGTTCCCTTGGATGGAGAGCGTGCGGACGCCCTCATTCTGCCGCCCATGGTGGAGATCAACGAGGACGCCAAGGGTACCGCTTACACTGTTTCCTGCGATGCCGCGATCGGCGTCAGCACCGGAATCTCGGCCACTGACCGTGCGTTGACGGCCCGGATCCTGGCCGATCCAAGCAGCACTCCGGCCTCGATCACCCGCCCCGGGCATATTTTCCCGTTGCGGGCGGTTAACGGGGGAGTGCGTGAACGCCCAGGTCACACGGAGGCTGCTGTGGACCTGTGTCGTCTTGCCGGGCTGGCTCCGGTGGGCGTGATCGCAGAGTTGGTACATGACGACGGTGAAATGATGCGGCTGGACAGCCTGCGCGATTTCGCCGCTGAACATGGATGCCCCCTCATCTCCATCGAGGACCTGGTGTCATATGTTGAGGCGGTAGAGTCCCGGGCGGCACATGTTTCACAGGAGGACGAGGAGAAGCGATGACCGCATCGACCACACGCAGCAGTGACCACACTGGCCCCGGACCGCACCCAGTCAGCGGTGGGCCGATCGTGCAACTGCCTACGGCTTTTGGGGACTTCGTGGCACAGGCGTGGACGGACCTCGAGACCGGCCATGAGCACCTGGCCGTCAGTTCGCCCAACCCGCCCAAGGGAGGCCGCGCGCCGCTGGTACGGCTGCATTCGGAATGCCTGACCGGGGACGTGTTCGGTTCTTATCGCTGCGACTGCGGAGAGCAGTTGGCCTTTGCCCTGGAGCTCATCCATGCAGAGGGCGGGACACTGCTCTACCTGCGCGGCCAAGAGGGCAGGGGCATCGGGCTGGCCAACAAAATCAAGGCGTACGCGCTGCAGGAAGCCGGCTTTGACACCGTGGAGGCCAACGAGCAGCTCGGTTTGCCTGTGGACGCGCGTTCCTACACAGCGGCAGGCCAGATCCTCGCGGAAATGGGACTCCATGAGGTCCGGCTGCTGAGCAACAACCCCGACAAGCAAAACCGCCTTGCCCAAGCAGGAGTCACGGTTGTGGAGATGGTGCCCACCGAGGTGCCTTCCCGCGAACAGAACCTCCGCTATCTGCAGACCAAGAAAGACCGGATGGACCACAGGCTTGCCCTCGATGTCGAGCCTGTCAGCAACGGCAAGACGCCGGCACCCCACCCCTTTGACAACAACCAAGACCGAACGGATTCCCAGTAAACATGAGCGGACACGGCGCGCCCACTATTGACCTCACCACCCTCAACCCGGAGGAAACTTCCCAGTTGAAGCTCGCTATTGTGGCCGCGAGCTGGCACACACAGATCATGGATGGATTGGTTGACGGTGCGCTCCGCGCAGCCAAGGAAGCCGGCATCGCCGAACCGACGCTGCTCCGGGTTCCGGGCAGCTTTGAGCTTCCGGTTGCCGCCGCCAGGCTCGCGCCGCACTTTGACGCCGTCGTAGCCCTTGGTGTGGTCATCCGCGGCGGAACGCCGCACTTCGACTACGTCTGCCAGGCCGCGACGTCGGGCCTCACCGACGTCAGCGTTCGCACAGGAGTGCCGGTTGGTTTCGGCGTCCTCACCTGCGACACGGAGCAGCAGGGCATCGACCGGGCGGGCCTTCCGGGGTCCAAGGAAGACAAGGGCCACGAAGCAGTGACCGCTGCCCTTGCCACGGCTGTGACACTGAAGCAGTTCAGCTAGAAGCGCTTGCTATCGAAGGGGATGTGAGTGTGTCTTCACTCACATCCCCTTCGTCATGCAACGCCCCAACAAGCGGTGGTTGCCCCGGAGCAAGTAGTCTGGAGGGCGTGAAGAATTTCGAGACGCTGTTCGCAGAACTGAGTGAGAAAGCAGCGACCCGCCCGGCAGGTTCGCGCACGGTTGCCGAACTGGACTCCGGAATCCATGGCATCGGCAAGAAGGTGGTCGAAGAGGCCGCCGAAGTCTGGATGGCCGCAGAGTACGAATCGGACGAAGCCGCCGCTGAGGAGATCTCCCAGTTGCTGTACCACCTGCAGGTCCTCATGCTCGCCAAGGGCCTCAGCCTGGAAGACGTTTACAAGCATCTTTAGCCACGCCACTCCGCTTGCCTGTTGCGGAGCCCCCTGCGTGGCCAAGGTGCCTGAAAACCTCCATTCCAACAAGAAAGTCCCCAATGCTCCGTGTAGCAGTCCCCAATAAGGGATCCCTGTCCGAAGCCGCCTCGGCAATGTTGTCCGAGGCCGGCTACCGCCAGCGCCGCGACACCCGCGAACTGGTCATGGTTGACCCGGACAATGACATTGAATTCTTCTTCCTCCGCCCCCGCGACATCGCCGTGTACGTAGGTCAGGGAACCCTGGACGTCGGCATCACCGGCAGGGACCTCCTGCTCGACGCGAAGGTGGAAGCCGAGGAAATACTTCCACTGGGCTTTGCCCCGTCAACTTTCCGTTTCGCGGGTCCCGTTGGCGACTTTGCCGGCGTCGAACAGCTTGAAGGCAAGCGCCTCGCCACAAGCTACGACGCCCTGCTGCGTGATTACCTCGCCGAGCGCGGCGTCAATGCCAAGGTTGTCCGCCTTGACGGTGCCGTGGAATCCTCCGTGCGTCTCGGCGTTGCGGATGCTATTGCCGACGTCGTTGAAACCGGCAATACGCTAAAGGCCGCCGGCATGGAAATCTTTGGCGACCCCATCCTTAAATCCGAAGCCGTGCTGATCCGCCGCTCCGGTTCGGGTGGTGCGGCCAATGGAACCGCCAAGGAAATCGAAATCCTGATCCGCCGCCTGCAGGGTGTTCTTGTGGCACGCCAGTACGTGCTGATGGACTACGACATCCGGAAGGACCTGGTGGAAGCCGCAGCGGCCCTGACTCCGGGTCTGGAGTCACCCACGGTGTCGCCGTTGCGGGATTCCGAGTGGGTTGCCGTGCGGTCCATGGTTCCCAAGAAGGAAACCAACCGCATCATGGACGAGCTGTACGACCTCGGCGCGCGTGCCATCCTGGTCAGCAGCATCCACGCCTGCCGGATCTGATCCAGCGCAGCAAAATCATAACGCGCATCAACCTGCAGAGTTCAGAAATGTTTAGGAGCAGCACATGGCCGTAGCCGTACGCGTCATCCCTTGCCTGGATGTCGATGCAGGCCGCGTCGTCAAGGGCGTCAACTTCGAAGGCCTTCGCGACGCCGGTGATCCGGTGGAACTCGCTCACCGGTATGACAATGGCGGGGCTGACGAACTGACGTTCCTGGACGTCACGGCGTCCTCCGGTAACCGGGAAACCACGTTCGACGTCGTACGCCGCACCGCCGAGGAAGTGTTCATACCGCTGACCGTGGGCGGAGGCGTCCGCGGCGTGGCTGAGGTGGACAAGCTCCTGCGTTTCGGCGCGGACAAGGCGTCCATCAACACCGCTGCCGTTGCCCGGCCCGACGTCATTGATGAGATCACCCGTCACTTTGGCTCGCAGGTGCTGGTGCTCTCCGTGGATGCGCGCCGTACCCGCGACGGTGACCAACCGACGTCGTCGGGTTTTGAAGTAACCACCCACGGTGGCCGAACCGGTACCGGAATCGACGCCATCGCCTGGGCCAAAGAAGCAGCCGACCGGGGTGTGGGAGAAATCCTGCTCAACTCCATCGACGCCGACGGCACCAAGGACGGATTCGACCTCGAACTGATCCGTCTGGTTCGTGCCGCCGTGAACATTCCGATCATCGCTTCAGGCGGTGCCGGGGTGCCTGCGCATTTCCCGCCCGCCGTACAGGCAGGTGCGGACGCAGTACTGGCGGCGTCAGTGTTCCACTTTGGGCCGGACGACATGATCGCCCAGGTGAAGACCGCGATCCGCGAGGCGGGCTTCGAGGTTCGCTAACTGCCGAGCGTTAAAGCAGTAATGGAGGGTCACCGGCGCGGTGACCCTCCATTACTGCTTTAAAAGCTTCGAAAGGTTAGAGACCAATGTCCGCGGACTGCAACAGCGCGACGGCGTCCGGCTGGCCTTCGAAGGTGACCAGGGCCTGGCTGGTGCGGCCATGCGCGTGCATGAGCAGCTCGCCGGGCTCGCCAACGATTGCAACTGAGACGGGAGCGCGCTTGGCTACGTGCCGGGGGCCGGTGGGCCGCACAAGAACTATGCCGAGGTCCACGCCGCGGTAGAGGAAAGCAGCCCGTTTGATGAGTTCATCCCAGAGGGCGTCCGAATAGGCCTCATCCAGGGCCCGGGGAGCCCAACGGTCACCTGCTCGGCGAATGTCCTCGGTGTGCACAAAGTACTCAATGAGGTTTGACGTCTCATCCAGGGCTTTGATCTTCAACGGGGACAGCGCCGGAGGGCCCGCACGGAACGTTTTGACCAGCTCTGCGTAGGCATCCGAGCTTTTCAGCTTCTCTGCCAGCTTGGAGGTGGCCTTTTCGGAAGCCTTGCCCAAGCTGGGAATCAGGAGCCCCAAGCCAACGGCAATCTTCCGTTCCCGGAGGTATAAGTGCGCGGCAAGATCCCGGGTCAACCACCCTTCGCAGAGCGTGGGGGAGTCAGGCCCGGCCGCCAGCAGGGTTTCGGCCAGTACTTCTCGGGAAGGATCGACGAAATGCATCACTTGTGAAACTAGCACGATCGGAGCACTCTTGCGCACTGGAACCGCCGCAGAATCCGGCTCCCGTCAAAGGCACTAGACTTGATCTGATGTCAGAGCAGTCCGCCCCCAGCCCAACTCCTGCCGCGGAGCCCTCAAGCGACCCCGCGAGCCCTTTGCCGCAGGAGATCGCCAGCGCCCTGAAACGGGATTCTTCCGGCCTCGTCGCAGCAATCGTGCAACAACACGACACCCACGAGGTCCTCATGCTCGGCTGGATGGATGACGAAGCACTCCACCGCACCATGACGTCAGGCAGGGTCACGTTCTACTCCCGCTCCCGTCAAGAGTACTGGCGCAAGGGCGACACCTCCGGACACGTACAGTTCGTGAAGTCTGTTGCCCTTGACTGCGACGGCGATGCCCTTTTGATCCGTGTGGACCAGATCGGCGCAGCCTGCCACACCGGAACCCGGACCTGCTTCGATGGTCGCGACTTCACTGTCGTAACGGGCCACCGCGAATAAGGCACCCACCACTTTCCACTGACGCACCACCTCAGACAATAAGGCGGAGAACATAGCCATGCAGGACCTTGGAAGCATCAGCCCGGGCCTGGAAGAGTTCCGCGAACTCGCCGTCCACAGCCGTGTCATTCCTGTCCGACTCAAGGTTTTGGCGGACGCCGAGACCCCCATCGGCCTGTACCGGAAGCTGGCCAAAGGGCAACCGGGCACCTTCCTCTTGGAATCAGCGGCGGTTGGCGGCGCCTGGTCCCGCTACTCCTTCATTGGTTCCAAGTCACGCGCAACGCTGACCACCAAGGACGGGGAAGCTCACTGGATCGGACAGCCGCCTGTGGGCGTGCCGGTCTCCGGAAACCCGGTTGACGCTGTACGCGACACCATTGACGCACTGCAGACGGATCGCTTTGAAGGCTTGCCGCCGTTTACCTCCGGCCTGGTTGGTTTCCTGGGCTGGGAAGCCGTGCGCCACTGGGAGCGTCTGACGTCTCCGCCCGAGGACGACCTCCAGCTGCCGGAGATGGCACTGAACCTGGTCACCGATATGGCGGTGCACGACAATGTGGATGGCACGGTCCTCCTGATTGCCAATGCCATCAACTTTGATGACAGCACCGAGCGTGTGGATGATGCCTGGCACGACGCCGTAGCCCGGGTGAAGGGGCTGCTGGAACAGATCAGCACGCCTGTTGCCCAGCCCGTCTCCGTTCTTGAAACCGCCGCCTTGGACTTCGCATCCAGTGTCCAGGAACGCTGGGATGAATCGAAGTACTTGGAAGCGATCGACCGCGGCAAGGAAGCCATTGTTGACGGCGAAGTGTTCCAGGTAGTGATTTCCCGGCGCTTCGAGATGGAGTGCGCCGCGGACCCCCTGGATGTTTACCGCGTCCTGCGCAACACCAACCCCAGCCCGTACATGTACCTCTTCAGCCTGGAGGACGCAGACGGCCGGGAGTACTCGATCGTAGGCTCCTCGCCGGAAGCTTTGGTCACCGTCACCGGTGAGGAAGTCATCACCCACCCCATCGCCGGTTCGCGTCCCCGCGGCAAGACCGTGGAGGCGGACAAGGCGTTGGCAACCGAGCTGCTGGCCGACCAGAAAGAGCGCGCAGAGCACCTGATGCTGGTGGATCTCTCACGCAACGATCTCTCTAAGGTCTGCGTGGCCGGAACCGTGGACGTTACACAGTTCATGGAAGTGGAGCGGTTCAGCCACATCATGCACCTCGTGTCCACCGTGGTTGGCGAGCTGGCACCCCATGCCAAGGCCTACGACGTCCTCAAAGCCACGTTCCCGGCAGGCACTCTCTCCGGTGCACCCAAGCCGCGTGCACTGAGGCTGCTCGACGAACTCGAACCGCACCGCCGTGGCATCTATGGTGGCGTGGTTGGCTACCTGGACTTCGCCGGAGACATGGACATGGCCATCGCCATCCGGTCCGCGCTCCTCCGTGAAGGCCGCGCGTACGTTCAGGCCGGCGGTGGCATTGTGGCCGATTCCCATAAGCCCTCGGAAGCTCTCGAGACCGTGAACAAGGCAGCCGCGCCCCTTCGGGCCGTGCACACAGCCGGTTCGCTGCAGAACATTTCCGCGAACACCGTGCGTCACGTGGACGTATCCGACGACGGGACCCCGGCCTCATGAGCACGGCATCAGCAGCGCCTTCCGCGAGGCAGTCGCCGCGTTGGGCGCGAAAATCCACTCTTGTTCTAGCGACCACCATCCTTGCCCTGGCAGTTTTTGGAGCTACCACTCAGACTTGGATTGAGGTCCGGCTGGACCCCACTGGTGCTTCCAACAGTGACCTCCATGTCCAAGGAAGCAAGGCAGCCACCGCGGTCACGGCACTTGCCGTCGTCGCTCTGGCGGGCGGCTTGGCTGCATCCATCGCCGGAAAGATAGCGCGTTGGATCATCGCAGTCCTCATCGTTTTGTCCGCTGCGGGGATCATCCTCGCGGCGGTCACCGTGATACTTGATCCGCTGGGAGCCGCACAAGGTTCCATCGCCGCCGCCACGGGAGTCTCTGGCGGGCAGGCCGATGCTGCAGTGACGGTGTTCCCGGTGCTTGCCATCATTGCCGGGTCACTCCTGGCGGTCTGTGCTGTGGTTTTGCCGTTGGCGGGGCGCCACTGGACCTCGCGAACCAAGTATGACGCCGGGTCCCGGGGCAAGAAGAGCAGCAACGAACCAGTTGACGAGATCGACAGCTGGGACAGCCTCTCGCGCGGTGAAGACCCCACGTAGGCAGGCACATCGGACTTTCGAGTGGGCCCGGCGCAACAAAGCCGGACACCACGTGTCCCGACGTCCGGCGATGTCCCGGCCGTCGTCAATAAATGGCAGAATGTAAGCAGTATTCATCCTGAGGAGATTTCACATGAGCAAAACCACAGTGTCCGCAAACCAAGCTGAATCCACCATGGCCAGCCACGCTGACGCCATCGGCCACGGAAACAGCCCGGCTGCCTGGACCTGCGTACTTGTGATGCTGGTCGGCGCCCTGATTTCCTCCATCGCGTTTGTCATCGCCAGCACCCCGATCTTCGTCGGTGGACTGGTGGTCATGGTTATCGGCCTGATCGTGGGCTTCGTCATGCGCAAGGCAGGCTACGGAGTTGGCGGCAGCAAGCTGCAGAACAACGGTCACTAATCGTGACCGTTCTTGATGACATTATTGTTGGCGTCAAGGAGGACATGGAGGTCCGCCGCGGCCTCGTGTCCCCCGCGGAGCTGAAGAAACGCGCCGCCAACGCTGCTCCGGCCCGTGATGCATGGGCAGCCTTGGGCGGTCCGTCATCCATCCGCAACGACCTCAAAGTCATCGCCGAAATCAAGCGTCGCAGCCCTTCCAAGGGTGATCTCGCGTCCATCGCCGATCCCGCGTCGCTTGCGGTGCAGTATTCCGACGGCGGGGCTTCCGTGATCAGCGTCCTCACCGAACAGCGCCGCTTCGGCGGGTCCCTGGCGGACCTCGACGCCGTGCGCGCCGCCGTCGAAACGCCGTTGTTGCGCAAGGACTTCACTGTTGACGAGTACCAGATCTGGGAAGCCCGTGCCCATGGTGCTGACCTCATCCTGCTGATCGTCGCGGCGCTCTCCGACTCGGAGCTTGCTGACTTCAGTGCTCTGAGCCACGAGCTCGGCATGAACGTCCTGGTGGAAACGCATACCGAAGAAGAAATTGAGCGCGCAGTGGCAGCGCAGGCGAAGATCATTGGCATCAATGTCCGCAACCTCAAAACGCTCGACGTCGATCGTTCCGTTTTCGGATCATTGGCCGGTTTGATTCCGGCTGAGTCCGTGATCGTGGCCGAGTCCGGAGTCAGGGGTCCCGCGGACGTCGCGCACTATGCCGAAGGCGGCGCCAACGCCATCCTGGTGGGGGAGGCGCTGGTCAGCGACTCCACGCCGCGCGAACGCATTACCGAATTCAAGGCAGCCGGAGCTGCCGCCATCGCCGTCAGGAACTGAGGCAGTCACTGAAGCACGGCGAATAGTTGCAAGGCAGCCCGGGCATTAGCCTGCGGCTGCCTTGTGGCACGTGGAACTACCCAATGAACTAACTGGAACAGGACGGTGAGACTGATGGTCGACGCGCCAACAGCCGGCTCAGAAGAGAATGCGGCGGACGCATTCCTCCAAGGTGGCCCTTCGCTGCGGAATGCATCGGGGCCCTACTTTGGCAGCTATGGCGGACGCTGGATGCCCGAGTCGCTCATCGCCGCCCTGGACGAAGTCCAGGACACCTTTGAAAAAGCCAAAGCTGATCCCGATTTCATCGCGCAGCTCAAGGATCTCAACAAGAACTACTCCGGGAGGCCTTCGCTGCTGACCGAAGCCAAGCGCTTCTCCGAGCATGCCGGTGGGGCGCGCATCTTCCTCAAGCGCGAGGACCTCAACCACACTGGCTCCCACAAGATCAACAACGTCCTGGGCCAGGCACTGCTTGCCAAGCGCATGGGCAAGACCCGCGTCATCGCTGAGACAGGCGCCGGCCAGCATGGCGTAGCCAGCGCCACGGCCGCAGCCCTCCTGGGCCTCGAGTGCGTGGTCTACATGGGGGCCGAGGATTGCCGGCGACAGGCCTTGAACGTGGCCCGTATGCAGTTGCTGGGCGCAACGGTGGTTCCCGTGACCAACGGCTCGCAGACACTTAAAGACGCCATCAACGATGCCCTTCGGGATTGGGTCTCCAATGTGGAGCACACCCACTACCTGCTGGGTACCGCAGCCGGTGCGCATCCATTCCCTGCGATGGTGCGCTACTTCCACGAAGTGATCGGCGAGGAAGCCCGCAGCCAGATCCTTGAGCAAACCGGTAAGCTTCCCGACGCCATTGCGGCTTGTATCGGTGGAGGCTCCAACGCGATCGGCCTCTTCCACGCGTTCCTGGATGACGCATCAGTGAAGATCTACGGCTTTGAAGCCGGAGGCGAAGGCGTGGAGACGGGCCGCCACGCAGCAGCCATCTCCCTGGGCCGCCCGGGCGTCCTTCACGGCGCCCGTTCGTACCTGATGCAGGACGAAGACGGCCAGACCATTGAGTCGCACTCTATCTCCGCCGGCTTGGACTACCCCAGCGTTGGTCCGGAGCACTCCTACCTGGCTGACATTGGCCGCGTCACGTATGAGGCCGTAACCGACACCGAGGCCATGGATGCGTTCAGCCTTCTCTGCCGGACCGAGGGCATCATCCCGGCCATCGAGTCCTCGCATGCTCTGGCAGGTGCCATCAAGATTGGTCACCGGCTCACGGAGGGCAAGGAGAACCCCTCGGACGTCACGGTGATCGTCAACCTGTCCGGGCGTGGCGACAAGGACGTGGAGACCGCCGCTGCCTGGTTCAACATGTTGGACGAGGAAGGGCACGTCAAGGGCACCACGCTGTCCACGCGGAAGCCCAAGGGCCCAACGGAGCGCACCAACGAAGCAGCCGTGGATGTCAACGAGGACCAGAACTGATGACTGAAGAATTCGCCAGCAAATCCGCAGCCGCCATTGACCGCGCAAAGGCAGAAGGTCGCGCCGCCCTGGTGGGCTACCTTCCCGCGGGCTACCCCACGGTCCAGGAGAGCATTGAGGCCGGTATAGCCCTGGCCCGCAATGGCGCTGACCTGATCGAAATCGGCATCCCGTACTCCGATCCTGTGATGGACGGCCCCGTCATTCAGGCCGCCACCACCGAAGCGATTTCCAACGGCTTCCGAGTTGCCAACGTCTTTGACGTGGTTGCAGGAATCACGGCCGTTACGGATGCTGCGGTTCTGGTCATGACGTACTGGAACCCGGTCATGCGCATGGGCGTGGATGAGTTTTCCCGCCGCCTGGCCGAGGCCGGGGGAGCAGGGCTTATTACCCCTGACTTGGTTCCTGACGAGGCTCATGAGTGGATCGAAGCCTCCAACAAGTACGGCTTGGACCGGGTGTTCCTTGTGGCACCGTCGTCCACCCCGGAGCGGCTGGACATGACCGTCAAGGCAAGCCGTGGATTCGTCTACGCTGTCTCCATCATGGGTGTCACCGGAACGCGTACCTCCGTCAGCAGCAGTGCAGAAAGCGTGGTGGCCCGTGCCCACGCGGCCGGCGCCGAGCGTGTTTGTGTCGGATTGGGCGTCTCCAACCCGGATCACGTGCGTGAAATCGCTGCCTATGCGGACGGCGTGATCGTCGGCACCGCTTTGGTGGCGGCCCTCCGCGATGGCGGCGTGGACGCCGTCGGACAACTCACCAAGAACCTCAGCGCCGGCCTGGGCCGCGCAGCTGCAGAAGCCTAGGAAAAGGAAACAGCGAAGCGAATGCAGACCGTCCTCCACGCTGCGGCAATGGTCCCCTTGAGTATCCCGAGCCCATCGTGGTCCGGTTTCGACATTCCGCTGCCGTGGGGGACGTTACGCATTCACGCTTACGCCCTCTGCATCCTGGCGGGCATCATTGTTGGCCTGTGGCTGACCTCGGCACGTTGGAAGCGCCGCGGGGCGCCTGAAGGCAGCCTGTGGGATATTGCCATCTGGGCGATTCCCTTCGGCATCATCGGTGGCCGTCTCTACCACGTGTTCTCTTCTCCGGATGCGTACTTCGGTCCGGGCTTTGACGGCACCGGGGACCTCTCGCTGATTCCGCAGATCCAGCGCGGTGGGCTTGGCATCTGGGGTGCGGTGATCCTCGGCGCCGTGGGCGCGTGGATCGGTTGCCGCCGTGCCGGCCTGAAGCTGACAGCCTTCCTGGACGCAGCTGCCCCCGGGCTCCTGCTGGCCCAGGCAATCGGCCGTCTGGGGAACTGGTTCAACCAGGAACTTTTTGGCGCGCCCACCACCCTGCCATGGGGGCTGGAGATTGATCCTGCCAACGCGAACTTCCCGCCGGACATGGCTGCTGGCACACTCTTCCACCCCACGTTCCTCTACGAGATGCTGTGGAACCTCGCAGGAGTGGCCATCCTCTTGCTGCTGGACAAGAAGTTCAACTTCCGCTGGGGCCGGCTCTTCTGGCTCTACGCCGTGTACTACACCCTGGGCCGCGTCTGGATTGAGGCTCTGCGCATTGATGATGCCGAACAGATCAACCTGTTTGGCATCACCACCAGGCTCAATGTGTGGACCAGCATCTTCGTGTTCCTCGCGGCGCTGGCCATCTTCTTCCTCCTTGGCAGGAAGGGTCGCCCAGTCCCTGATACCCCTTATTTGGCGGGGCGCGAGCCGGAAGAAACCAAGGAAAAAGTGCCCGCTTCGGTGACCAGCGTCACCAGTCATGATGTGGACGCATCTGTCTCAGATACTGGTTCGCGTGGTAATCTCCCTGATAACCAAAGCGATTCGGGCCACGTTGACGAGCCGCGGGAAACAGCAGGGAAGCCGGAAAAGGACAGTGTGTCCTCTACGGATTCCACATCTGCTGAACCTGCCGCAAGGAAGGCCCCCGAATCCACACCGAAGGCAGACGACACCAAGTAGTCGCGTTCGGTAAAGGGGCAACAGAGTCACCGCTCGTAGGGCCCAGTCCACAGCGTCGTGGCACCCCGGAAACCGGATCGCAGCATACCGATGTTCACTGGTCAAGCCGGGGCCAGAGGTCTGCGTAACTGTTCGTTGCGCTGGATCGGCTGGCCTACAATTCCAATTACTAGCGCTTTGTTGTGCCCGTCACAGGGCAGGCAAGGTGGGGCCAACGTTGTCCCTTCCATACGCACGATTCCGAGGAAGGACGTCTCCCATGACCCATCTTCATAACCCCGGTTGGTCCGAAAATATCGAACCTCAGGGTGCCATGTCTCCATTCAAGCGCTTTGCCGCGCTCCCGGAGGCTCAGGGTCTTTACAACCCTGACAAGGAGAAGGACGCCTGCGGCCTGGCTATTATTGCCACGCTCCGCGGGGAACCGGGATACGACATCGTGGAAGCGGCTCTGACTGCTCTCCGCAATCTCGAACACCGCGGCGCCGTGGGCGCCGATGAAGGTACCGGCGACGGTGCGGGACTGCTCATGCAGGTTCCGGACGAGTTCTTCCGGGCCGTCACCGAATTCGAACTTCCTGCCCCGGGCCAGTATGTGGTGGGCACTGCCTTCCTTCCCGCTGAATCCCGCGAAGCAGAGACGGCAAAGGCCGGCATTGAAGCGCTTGCAGCTGACGAGGGCCTGACGGTTCTCGGCTGGCGTGAAGTTCCCGTGGTCGCAGACCTCGTAGGTGCCATGGCGCGGGCCTGCATGCCGTACTTCTCGCAGCCGTTCTTCGCCTCCGCCACCGGTGAGCAGCTGGAGTCCAACGAGCTGGACTCCCGTGCATGGCGTATCCGCAAGCGGGCCCAGAACAAGTTCGGTGTGTACTTCCCGTCGCTGTCCTCGCGCACCATTGTGTACAAGGGCATGCTGACCACCGCCCAGCTGGAGCCGTTCTACCCGGACCTCTCGGACAAGCGCTTCAAGACGAAGCTTGCAATCGTCCACTCGCGCTTCTCCACCAACACGTTCCCGTCGTGGCCGTTGGCACAGCCTTTCCGCACCATCGCCCACAACGGCGAGATCAACACGGTCAAGGGCAACCGCAACTGGATGCGTGCCCGCCAGTCGCAGCTGGCCAGCCCGCTGCTTGGCTCAGTCCCCGAAGAGCTGTATCCGATCTGTACCCCCGGTGCCTCGGACTCGGCGTCCTTCGACGAAGTAGCCGAGCTCCTCTGGCTGTCCGGCCGCCCCATCACGCACTCCATCATGATGATGATCCCGGAAGCGTGGGAGAACCACGCCACCATGGATCCCGCACGCCGTGCGTTCTACGAGTACCACTCCCTGCTCATGGAGCCCTGGGATGGTCCTGCAGCTGTCTCTTTCACCGACGGCAGCCTCGTTGGCGCCACCCTGGACCGCAATGGCCTGCGGCCGGGACGTTACTGGATCACCGAAGACGGCCTCATCATCTTCGCCTCCGAAGTTGGCGTGATCGAGGTTGAGCCTTCCAACGTGGTCAAGAAGGGCCGCGTTGCCCCGGGCAAGATGTTCCTGGTGGACACCGAAGCGGGCCGTATCATTGACGACGCCGAGGTCAAGGCCGAGGTTGCTGCTGCCAACCCCTGGGCCGAGTGGCTCAAGGACAACCTGATCGACATCAATGAGCTCCCCGAGCGCGAGCACGTGGTTCACACCGCAGCATCGGTGAACATTCGTCAGCGGACCTTCGGCTACACCACCGAAGAACTGAAGATCCTGCTGGGGCCGATGTCCCGCACAGGTGCAGAGCCTTTGGGTGCCATGGGTTCAGACACTCCCGTTGCTGTGCTTTCCAAGCGACCGCGCTTGCTGTTCGACTACTTTGTGCAGTCTTTCGCCCAGGTCACCAACCCGCCGCTTGACGCCATCCGCGAAGAGTTGGTTACCTCGCTGAAATGCGCCATTGGGCCCAACGGCAACCTGTTGGACGGCAAGCAGGTCCGTCAGCCGCAGATCTCCCTGCCGTTCCCGGTGATCAACAACGATCAGCTCGCCAAGATCGCGAACATCGAAACCCCCGACGGCGATCGCATCGCCATGAAGGTCCGTGGCCTCTACCGCCCCGAGGGTGGGGAAGCTGCACTTCGTGCACGGCTGACCGAGATCTGCGAGCAGGTCTCCGGTGCGATCAACCGCGGTGTGCAGTACGTTGTGCTGTCCGACCGTGACTCCAACGCGCAGTGGGCTCCGATTCCTTCGCTCCTGCTGGTCAGCGCCGTTCACCACCACCTGCTCCGCAGTGCCAACCGCACCAAGACCGCCCTGGTGGTTGAGGCAGGCGACGTCCGCGAGACGCACCACGTGGCAGTACTCATCGGTTACGGTGCATCCGCCGTCAACCCGTACCTGGCCATGGAATCGGTGGAACAGCTGATCTCCAACGGCGACGTCACAGGCGTCACTGCCGAAGACGGCGTTTATAACCTCATCAAGGGCCTCGGCAAGGGTGTCCTGAAGATCATGTCCAAGATGGGCATTTCCACTGTGGCTTCCTACACGGGCGCCCAGACCTTCGAAGCACTGGGCCTGTCCCAGGAACTCGTTGACGAATTCTTCTCCGGCACGCACTCCCAGCTGGGCGGCGTCGGTCTGGACGTCATTGCAGCCGAAGTTTCGGCCCGCCACCAGATGGCGTACCCGGAAGGCGGCATCGAGCACCCGCACCAGCCGTTGCTGGGCGGCGGCGAGTATCAGTGGCGCCGCGACGGCGAACCGCACCTCTTCAACCCGGAGACAGTGTTCCGCTTGCAGCACGCTACGCGCGAACGCCGCTACGACATTTTCAAGTCCTACACCAAGGGCATTGACGATCAGTCCGAGAACCTGATGACCCTGCGTGGGCTTCTCAAGTTCAAGGACGGGGTCCGTCCGGCCGTTCCGCTCGAAGAAGTGGAACCCGTTTCCAGCATCGTCAAGCGTTTCTCCACGGGCGCCATGAGTTACGGCTCCATTTCCAAGGAAGCCCACGAGACCCTCGCGATCGCCATGAACCGTTTGGGCGCCAAGTCCAACACCGGTGAGGGTGGCGAGGACGTTGACCGCCTGCTGGATCCGGAGCGCCGCTCAGCCATCAAGCAGATCGCTTCCGGCCGCTTCGGTGTCACCAGTTTGTACCTGACCAACGCCGACGACATCCAGATCAAGATGGCCCAGGGTGCCAAGCCCGGCGAAGGCGGCCAGCTGATGGCACAGAAGGTCTACCCCTGGGTGGCCCGGACGCGTCACTCAACACCGGGCGTCGGACTCATTTCCCCGCCCCCGCACCACGACATCTACTCGATCGAAGACCTCGCGCAGCTCATCTACGATGCCAAGCGCGCCAACCCTTCGGCACGAGTCCACGTGAAGTTGGTTTCGGAAGTCGGGATCGGCACGGTGGCGTCCGGCGTCACCAAGGCGAAGGCCGACGTCGTACTTGTTTCAGGTCACGACGGCGGTACCGGCGCCTCGCCGCTGAACTCGCTCAAGCACGCGGGTGTGCCGTGGGAACTTGGCCTCGCCGAGACCCAGCAGACCCTGATGCTCAACGGTCTCCGTGACCGTGTGGTGGTTCAGGTTGACGGCCAGCTCAAGACCGGCCGCGACGTTGTCATTGCCGCCCTTTTGGGTGGCGAAGAGTACGGCTTCGCGACTGCTCCGTTGGTTGTCTCCGGCTGCATCATGATGCGCGTCTGCCACTTGGACACCTGCCCCGTCGGTGTTGCCACGCAAAACCCTGAGCTTCGCTCCAGGTTCAACGGCAAGCCCGAGTTCGTGGTCAACTTCTTCGAGTTCCTCGCAGAGGAAGTCCGGGAAATTCTGGCCGAGCTCGGTTTCCGCAGCCTGGAAGAGGCAATCGGCCACGCCGAGGTTCTGGACACCCGCGAAGCGATCAACCACTGGAAGGCCGAAGGGCTGGATCTGGACCCCATCCTGCACGGGCTGGAGTTCGACGACGACGTGCCGCTGCGCAACATGACCGGTCAGAACCACGAGCTGGACAAGCACTTTGACCAGCGGCTGATCACCATGGCCCAGGAAGCGCTCAGCGACCGCATGCCGGTGAAGATCACCCTGGACGTCATCAACACGGACCGTTCCGTAGGCACGATGCTTGGCCACGTGGTGACCAAGACATTCGGCATTGATGTCTTGGCCACTGACACGATCGACGTCACGCTCAATGGCACCGCGGGCCAGTCGCTTGGTGCGTTCCTGCCTGCCGGCATCACGCTGCGCATGTTCGGCGACTCCAACGACTACGTCGGTAAGGGTTTGTCCGGCGGACGGATCATTGTCCGCCCGGACCGGACCAACGTGTTCCAGGCTGAGCGGAACGTCATTGCCGGCAACGTCATTGGTTACGGTGCCACCAGCGGTGAAATGTTCCTCCGTGGCCAGGTCGGCGAACGGTTCCTGGTGCGCAACTCCGGTGCCACCGCCGTCGTCGAAGGTATTGGCGATCACGGGTGCGAGTACATGACCGGTGGCCAGACGCTCATCATCGGCCGCACCGGCCGCAACTTCGGTGCCGGCATGTCCGGTGGAACGGCCTATGTGCTGGACCTGCAGCCTGAGCGCGTCAACAAGATGGCCCTTGATACCGGTGAACTCCAGCTCCTGGAGCTCGACGCCGAGGACCGCGACATTGTTCACGGCCTGCTTACCAAGCACGTTGAGGAAACCGAATCCGTCCTGGCCGGCCGTCTGCTCGAGAACTTCGACGACACCGCCGCCCGCATCACCAAAGTGCTGCCGCGCGATTACGCCGCAGTCCTGCAAACCCGTCTCGACGCCATCGAAGAGGGCCTTGACCCCGATGGCGAAGAAGTATGGTCTCGAATCCTGGAGGTAACCGGTGGCTGATCCACGCGGATTTCTGAAAGTCCGGCAGCGCGAAACGCAGCCACGCCGTCCCGTTCCTGTCCGCATCATGGACTGGAAAGAAGTGTACGAAGCCCAGGAAAAGGGCGTCCTGAAGAGCCAGGCCGGCCGCTGCATGGACTGCGGTGTTCCGTTCTGTCACCAGGGCTGCCCGCTGGGAAACCTCATTCCAGAGTGGAACGACCTCGTGTGGCGGGACAAGGGTGAAGAAGCGATTGAGCGCCTTCACGCTACGAATAACTTCCCGGAGTTCACCGGCCGTCTGTGCCCTGCACCCTGCGAAGCGTCCTGTGTGCTTGGCATCAACCAGCCCGCGGTGACCATCAAGCAGGTTGAGGTTTCGATCATCGATCAGGCCTTCGACAACGACTGGGTCCAGCCCCTTCCGCCGACGCGCCTCACCGGCAAGACCGTGGCTGTGGTCGGTTCCGGTCCCGCAGGCCTTGCCGTGGCACAACAGCTGACCCGTGTGGGCCACACTGTTGCCGTGTACGAGCGCGACGACAAGATCGGCGGCCTGCTCCGCTACGGGATCCCCGACTTCAAAATGGAGAAGGAACAAGTTGACCGCCGCCTGGAGCAGATGAAGGCCGAAGGCACCCGCTTCCGGACCGGCGTGGCTGTGGGTACGGATGTCACTTGGGAGCAGCTGCGCCGCCGTTACGACGCCGTTGTTGTGGCCACTGGCGCCACCGTGCCTCGTGACCTGCCCATCCCGGGCCGTGACCTTGAAGGTGTCCACTTCGCCATGGATTACCTGGTTCCTTCGAACCGTATGGTGGCGGGGGAGAACCCCGAAAACCACATCGATGCCCGCGGCAAGCACGTTGTCATCCTCGGTGGTGGCGATACCGGTGCCGACTGCATCGGCACCGCCCACCGCCACCAGGCTGCATCGGTGACCACTCTCGCGATCGGCAAGCAGCCGCCCGCCGAGCGTGCCACCCACCAGCCGTGGCCCACGTTCCCCACCCTGTTCGAGGTCGCCAGCGCCCACGAAGAAGGCGGCGAGCGTACATACCTTGCATCAACCGTTGAGTTCGTTGGAGAAAACGGCAAGCTCACCGGCGTCAAAGTTGCTGAAACCGAGTTCGCGGACGGCAAACGCCTGCCCAAGGCCGGTACAGAACGAATCATTCCAGCTGACCTTGTGTTCTTGAGCCTTGGCTTTACCGGTGCTGAGCCGGCAGGTATCACAGAGCAGGTCAGTGCAGAATTCGACGGTCGGGGCAACGTTGCCCGCGACGGCTACTACATGACGAACACTGAGGGAGTGTTTGTTGCCGGTGATGCCGGACGTGGCCAGTCACTGATTGTGTGGGCCATTGCGGAAGGCCGTGCGTGCGCGGCTGCAGTGGACAGGTTCCTGATGGGAAGCACCATCCTCCCGGCACCGGTCGCCCCCACCGACCGGGCGATAGCGGTCTTATAGCGCCGGCAGGAACACTTCTTTTACTCAATCAGCATGACTACTTAGGGTAGGTATATGAGACGCGCGAAAATTGTGGCAACTTTCGGCCCGGCTATCTCCAGCTTCGAGAACACCCTCGCGGTGTTGGAGGCCGGCGTCGACGTTGCTCGCATGAACATGAGCCACGGCGACTACTCCGTGCATGACATCACCTACGAAAACGTCCGCAAGGCGGCCGCCCAGCTCGGCAAGCCTGTGGCCATCATGGCCGACCTCCAGGGACCCAAGATCCGTCTTGGCCGTTTTGTTGACGGACCCCACGAGTTGGCTGTCGGCGACACCTTCACCATCACCACCGAAGACGTCCCCGGCACCAAGGACATCTGCTCCACCACGCTCAAGAGCCTCACCGAGGACGTCAACGTTGGCGATGCCTTGCTCATTGACGACGGCAAGGTGGCCCTGCGCGCCATCGAGGTTGACGACGTCAAAGTTGTAGCCACGGTGACTGTTGGCGGCAAGGTCTCCAACAACAAGGGCATCAACCTTCCCGGTGTTGCCGTCAACGTCCCCGCCTTGAGCGAAAAGGACGAGGACGATCTCCGTTGGGCCCTCAAGCGTGGGGCTGACCTCATCGCCCTCTCGTTCGTCCGCGATGCCTCGGACATCAAGCGCGTCCACGAGATCATGGACGAAGAAGGTCGCCGCGTGCCGGTGATCGCCAAGATCGAAAAGCCGCAGGCAGTGGAGCAGCTCCACGAAATCATCGACGCCTTCGATGCCATCATGGTGGCCCGTGGCGACCTCGGTGTGGAATTGCCGCTCGAAGAGGTACCGATCGTCCAGAAGCGCGCCATCGAACTGGCACGCCGTTGGGCCAAGCCGGTCATCGTGGCCACCCAGGTCCTCGAATCCATGATCGACAACCCGCGTCCGACGCGCGCCGAGGCTTCCGACTGCGCCAACGCAGTTCTCGACGGCGCCGACGCAGTGATGCTCTCCGGTGAAACCTCCGTGGGCCAGTACCCCATCGAGACCGTCAAGGTCATGGCAAGGATCATCGAATCCACGGAGGTACACGGTCTTGAGCGCGTACCCCCGCTGGGCACCAAGCCCAAGACCCGTGGTGGCGCCATTACCCGTGCCGCCGTTGAAATCGCCGACCAGCTGGACGCGAAGTACATCTGTACTTTCACCCAGTCGGGTGACTCGGCACGACGCCTCTCGCGTCTGCGCCCCGTCAAGCCCGTCTTTGCCTTCACCCCGGTGGAGCACGTCTGGAACCAGCTCGCCCTCACCTGGGGCATTCAGCCGGTACTGGTCCCCACCGTGGGGCACACCGACGAAATGACCGCGCAGGTTGACCGCAGCCTTCTGGACATGAAGCTCGTGGACGAAGGCGACCTCGTGGTCATCGCAGCCGGTTCCCCTCCAGGACAGGCCGGTTCCACCAACTCGCTGAAGGTCCACAAGGTAGGCGACCTCGCCGACACGTCCACAGTGGACTCGTCGCGCAAGGAGCCTGTTGGCCCGTGGCCTGAAAAGAAGTCCAAGACCAAGGCGTAGTTCTTAGGTTGTGAAAAGCGGGTCCCGCCTTCAGGCGGGGCCCGCTTTTGTTTGTCGGCTTTGGGTTTTGACCGTGGTGAGTACCGCTGTTTGTGGCGTGTACGACGGCGGCCGTCCACCTCGCGTGAGGTGAGCGGCCGCCGTCGTGCGTTGCTTTGTGTTAGTTGACCTGGTTGATGATGGTTTCGGCAACCTCACGCATGCTGAGGCGACGGTCCATGGAGGTCTTCTGGATCCAGCGGAAAGCTTCCGGCTCCGTCAGGCCCATCTTGGTGGTCAGAAGGCTCTTGGCGCGCTCTACAAGCTTGCGCGTAGCGAACTGCTCCTGGAGGTCGGAAACCTCGTTCTCGAGCGCCTTGATCTCCTCATGGCGGGACAATGCGATCTCGATGGCCGGGATCAGGTCCGCGGGGGAGAACGGCTTGACGACGTACGCCATGGCGCCGGCGTCGCGTGCGCGCTCCACCAGTTCCTTCTGGCTGAAAGCGGTCAGTAGGACAACAGGTGCAATGCGCGCCTTGACGATCTTCTCAGCAGCCGAAATACCGTCCATGACAGGCATCTTGACGTCCATGAGGACGAGGTCAGGCTTGAGTTCCTCGGCCAGCTGCACAGCTTTCTCGCCGTTGTCTGCCTCGCCGACGACGTCGTACCCCTCGCCCTTCAAAATCTCGATAATGTCCAGGCGGATGAGGGTCTCATCCTCGGCAACGACAACGCGTCGGGCCGGCTGGGCTGTGGACGTGGACTCCGTCTGTTCGGTCACGGGATCTCCTTGAAAAGGTTCGGCGGGTTCATGTCCATCTTAGTGTGGACTCTTTGATGGCAGGTTTTTGTTGCATCAGCGCGCCCGGTTCTTTGAATCAGCCTATCTGCATGTATAGTAATTTCGCGTGCTGGGAAAGGATTGCGTTGCTCACAGAAGTGAGAGCAGTCAGCGAGATTTAACTTCCCGGTAATCCGCGCCCGAGTGGCGGAATTGGCAGACGCGCTGCACTCAAAATGCAGTATCGAAAGGTGTGTGGGTTCGAGTCCCACCTCGGGCACGATGTTATCGCAGGTCAGGGGCCGTAATGGCCCCTGACCGTGTACAAAACCCCTAAAAGTGTGTACAGCGGCGTAGCGTTTTATCTATGGCCAGCATCTCTACACGACCCAAAAAGGACGGTTCCCAGTCCTTCATGGTCCGCTGGCGGGACCCCAAAACTGGCAAGGCCCAAGGGCTTACTTTCGTCTCTCATTCTGAAGCCGAGACCCTGAAACGGTTGCTCGACGCCAACGGCCAGAACTTCGAAGTGGCCCAGCACGCGATCCTCGAAAACGCCAAGCGAGTGCCGACCGTCGCCGAGGTGATCCAAGAGCACATCGACCTTCTGGTTCGACCCTCCAGCGGCACCGTGAAGACTTATCAGACCATGCTCGACCTTCATGTGAAGAAGGTCATCGGCGGACTGCCCGTCGACAAGCTCGACTACCGAGCGATTGCGTTCTGGGTGAAGTCCATGATGGCCAAGGGCCGTTCGCCGAAGACGATCAAGAACGTGCATGGCCTGATCTCGGCTGCCATGAACACTGCGGAGATGCTCGGTTACATCACGCGAAATCCTTGCCGTGGTGTGCAGCTGCCGAGCGTCGAGAAGGCAGAGGACGAAATGATGTTCCTCACCCACGCGGAGTTTGGGCTCATCATGGAGAACATGGGGGAGCGGTACCGAGATTTTACGAACTTCCTGGTGATGACCGGAACGCGGTTTGGTGAAGCAACGGCGCTGACCGTGGCGGACATCGATCTGCTAGGAAAGCCTGCGACCGCCCGCATCAACAAGGCTTGGAAGCGGGATGGGCAGAACCAGTTCTACATCGGGCCGACGAAGACTCGAGCTGGGAAACGCACGATTGGGCTGAACCCGGCGCTGGTGGATCTGTTGGTTCCGTTGGTTGCTGGCAGGCCGAGCAGCGAGCTGCTGTTCACGACGCCCAAGGGGGAGCGGATCGTGCACAAACTGTACTGGCACCATTACTGGGTGCCGGCGGTGAAGGCGGCACAGCTTCGTGGGCTACGGAAGGATCCACGTATTCACGACCTTCGGCACACGCACGCGTCCTGGCTGATTCAGGATGGGGTGCCGATCTTTACGATCTCGCGACGGTTGGGGCACGCTTCCATCAAGACCACGGAGCAGGTTTACGGGCATCTCATGCCTGAGGCGCTGCAGGTTGGTGCCGACGCGACGGAGCGTCAGGTCGCGGCGTTCATGCGCTGAGGCCGTCCTGGCCAGCTAGGAGACAAGTCGATTGCGCGCCCGCGTGCCTATGAGCCTGGTGCTGGTTGTACCGGCGCCGTGCGCCGTAGATGACGGATGGGGAGTCGGCAACACCTCGTTGAGCCTGGCTATCTCTGCGATGTGCTCGGAGGTGAAAACGATCTTGCCTTTGCCCCAGCAAGCGTGCGGGAAGCGCCCGGCAGCTGCGCCATCACGCAGCCATCCTTCCGTGCAGCGCATAAGTGCTGCAGCTTCTGCAGGTTCGAAGAATTCGAGGTCCATCGCCCTCCGATGATCGATCTCTTCCGTAGATATTCATCCGGAGTCACTGACATAAAGACATGACTATTGCGCAAGCGACGGCCGGTAACTTCGCATTGGAGCCCCTTAAGTGGTGGCCCGGCCAACTTCCCCTTGAATACGAAAATAATCAAGGGCACAGACGATCCATCGGCCCAGTGCTTCAACATCATCACCTGCGTATGCGTACGTCGCTTTAGCCGGCGTTGATGCGCTAGCGCAGTGGGAGGGCTCCTATCAAGAAGTGTTGCTCAGTGGGGCGGTGTCGGAAAGCCACAGGTGGCTAATCGCGTGCGCGGCGTCGCCAGGGTGTGGCTTGATGATTCGACTGATGCGCAGACCACCTAAGTTCTCGAGGACGCGGTGAGGTGACAAATTCGGCCCGGGTACTCCTTAGGATGTTAGTCATGTTCCAATGTTGCGGTCGCTGCTTGTGCGGTTTGTCCTGTTATCTCGTCGTGGGAAGCGTTCTCTCGGCAAACCGTTTGCGAGGATTTCTCGACTCGGCCGAAGTGAAGCAAGCGGCGCTGACATGGCCGAAGTAGGAGCATCCCCATACTCCACCGGAGGCGGTGGAGTCACGTTGGAGCACACGTATGCAGCATGCCTGTTGGCGGCACTCCTGGCAGGTGAAGCAATCCCTGAACTTGGGGATCACTTGAAGGTTTCGGTCATGCGTCTCCAAGCGAGGGACATTAGCGCAATCGATGACATCGTTGTTGAAGGCCACGACGCACACGGGGTTCTCCATCGAGCTTCTGTTGGAGTGAGGCGGGACCCAAAGCTGGTAAGAAGTGATTCGTCATCAGTGCCGTTGATCCGCGACTACCTCCGCATCATTACCGACAACTGGCAGGAAGTGAGATCGGGTAGGTGGTCGTTGGTGCTGGCCGTTGGGACAACTCGGGCAGCCCATCGCGAGTTTGGCGAACTAGCCGCCTTGGCCCGATCTGTTCCGGATTTGGAATGCTTCAGTAGCGCCCTCGTACGGTCTGGTACAACGAACAGTCAGATCAGAAACCGGCTTGCGCACGTCACCGCTCTCGTAGATCAAGCGGCTGGCGAGCTGCCAACCGAGTTAGACCTCACCACGGCGGAACTCACCTGGCGCTTACTGTCGGGCATGAAAATTCGGCACCTTCGCCTAGAGGGCTCAGACACATCCGATCGCATCGTGGCAGTTAATGCCCTTAAAAGCGTTGTGACTGATCACACCGTAGAGGCTGCTGACCTCTTGCTCCTCAAAGTATCCGAGCTCACTGCGTCTTGGGCAGCTCGCGGTGCTGTAATTACCGAAGCAATGCTGCGGAAGCAGCTAAGTGCCTATGGCCTTGAAAGGTCACAGTCACATGGCCGAGCCTGGGACGTCATGGACCGACTCGCGATCAGGCTACGTGATTCGATTCGACCCGGACTCGGATCTGTAAGCAATCTCCTTGAGCTGGAGCGCAAGGTGGAGAGAGCCAACCTTGAAGCCTGCATGCGAAATGTGAGTGATGATGGAGGATCAATCGTCGTCACCGGCGAACCCGATGTCGGAAAGTCGGCGCTCTCCCTCCGCGTGCTGGAGACGATGGGAGACGGAGGCGCAGTAGTTGCCAGCCTGAGCCTCCGAGATCTCCCTGCCAGTGTTTCCGACTTTGAGGAACAATTGGGTGGATCAAGCCTCGACGAGGTCATGACCACGGGAGAGGCCCAGGCCCGTCAACTGCTGCTGATTGACGGTAGTGAAGCAGTGCTCGAAGGAAAAGGCGATGTGTTTCGCGCACTGACAACTGCAGCTCTCAAGGCCGGTATTGGCGTCATCGCCGTTACACGCACCGATGGCGCAAGGCAGGTTCGCGAAGACCTAGTCCGGGCCAGCGAGGTTGCACGCATTTCGCAAGCTCCGGTTGAACATGTGGTTGGACCGCTCTCTGAAGAGGAACGACGTACGCTCCCATCTAAATTTGGCGTCTTGGCTCGTCTGAACGGCGATTCGCGCGCTGACTGGCTTTTGGGCCGCCCTGGCTTGGTTGACGCCCTCCTCCGTTCGGGCGCGGTTGTTGAGCCAAAGAACGTCTTGTGTGAAGCCGAAGTCTTTTCGGCCGTTTGGCGAGGACTCGTTCGCCGAGACGAGCGGCGTGGGCCGGGTATGATCTCCGCTGAGGACAGAGAGAACGCAGCCCTCGCTGTGGCTCGACGAACGCTGGGACTTGTCGCTGTCCGTGCCTACGGTACAGCCGTGGCAGAGCTCAAGTCCGACGGTGTACTCAGGATTCCGAATGATCCAGCGTTCTCATCAGGTGACGAGTTTTCGACGGATCTCTTCCGGGACTTCTCACTCTGTCGATTGTTCCTAACTGATGGCTGGGGGAACCTTACCGAGGCAGGGGCGCCGCGCTGGTCGATACGTGCGGCGCGGCTCGCTTGCCAGGCGTACTTGTTGCGTGGGGAGCGGCACCAGTCGTGGTCGCTCTTAACAAGGGAATTCGGAGCCATTGCAGAGATGATGGGCAGCCGATGGGCAGAAGTCCCTTACGAAGCTTTGCTAACTCTTAGCGATGCTGAGTCAGCTATCCATGAGCTCTGGACGAAGCTTGAAGAAGCTGACTATAGCGGACTCCGGACTCTCTTGAGACTCGCAGAGCAACGCTACGTACAGGGTACGTTCGGCGACCCGTTTGCACTTGCTCCAGTCGTCAAAGCGGTCTTTGCCGACCAGCCATTGTTCAACCGGGTCTCGGGAGCGACTAGCTCAGGTTTGACTAAAGTCGTTAGACAAGTAGTGCTTGCTTGGATTCGGGGCTTGGCATCGGCTGGCTGGGGTCAGGAAGAACTTCGGCAGATGGTGCGGGACGTCGTCCTAGAGCAAAGTCCGCCTCTCTATGATGAGTTTGCTGTCGAGCTTTTGGCTACTCTTGGCCCGGACATTGATGATCGAACCGAGGCGTGGCTGCGTGACGTCGCAAGTAAGCGCCCAGGCAACCTTCATCCCGCTGTGGAATCGGCGGCCACGGCGATCAGTATGTCAGCCTCTCACCCCAACCTTTTGCTGGATCTTGCCGAGTCTTATTACATTGAAGCACCCGACCCCGAACAGACTTGGGGACGAATGGGCTTGTTTGACGATGGCATCAGAGATCTCAAGCACGGTCCTGGCTTAGGCCTTGGTGTTCCCCAATCGGCTTGGTATTACGGTCCGTTTTTTCGCCTTTTGAGTACCGTTCCGCTTGACGCACTCGCCTTCATCAATCGCATGTTGAACCATGCCACGACGTTCCGATTGCAAAGAGATACGGAGCACCCCGCGCGGCTCGGCGAGTCCGTGGAACCGGAGGGGCTATGGCTAGACATCACAGGAACGGGCCCACGCTTCTATCATGGCGACAGTCAGGTATGGGCATGGTACCGGGGAACAGGAGCAGGGTCTCACGCTTGCATGAGTGCGCTCCTTGCCCTGGAACGCTTTGTGGACTACCTGTATGAAGAGGCTAAAGTCGACGTCCCACGCATATTCGAACTGCTACTGGAAGACTGCACTAACATTGCGGTCCCGGGTTTATTGTTTGGATTCCTAACACGACACCCTGACCTGGTTGGTGATCGTCTCGACGCCTTCCTCAGCCATCCCGAAGTCTGGCATTTTGAGACTGCGCGAACGACAGTTGGCCTTAGTTTCTTTTCCCCAGATGCAGATGCGGAGAACCTGACCGGAGCCCAAAGACGAGGCCATACGCCGCACGACACAGTTGGCACGATGGTTGTCAGCGCCCGACTCCGAGGTGACCATGAGCGGCTCGCCAATCTTGCAAATATTGGAGATCAACTCGTTGCAAATGCGCGAAAGAATCTTCGCGGTGCATCCGGTGAGGCGGAGTACATTGCCATGATCGAGGGGTGGGCGGCAGAGTTCCGGTTCGAGAGTTATAGTGCCAAACAATCTGACGGAGGACTCGTCATTGAATTTGAGCGCCCAGAACACGTGGAGAAGGCCTTGGCGGCTCGAAACGATGACCTCCAGACCACGATCAACCTCTATGGATTTCAGAACAGCTATTCTAGGTTGAATGGAAGCCCGGTTGAGTGGGCAATGGATGATCTACCGGACGACCTGACTAAAGCTCGGAGCATCAGTGAACGGGGCCTTCCACAGGACTCCCTTTCGCCGGAGGACGGCCTAGTTGCGGTCGCCTCCGCAGCCGTCCGCGCGCATGCTTTCGGGCTGAAAGTCATAGAGAACGTCGATCTGATGTGGGCGGCCGAAGCTGTGATGTTGACGGCAGAAAACCCTAAAACTGATGATCTGAGCCATCACGGCATCATGTTTCCAATAGGCGCTGATAGGTTAGCCGCCGTGGCCGTGCCGCTCCTTCTCACGAATAAGTTCGACAGCTTGGGACTAGATCGTCAGCGTCTGGACGAATGCCTGCGGGCGCAGGCTACGAGCCACAACGACGAAGTTCGAATGAAATATGCCGAAGGTTGCGAGCACATCTGGAGTGATCCTTGCTCGTATGCTCCCAATTCCGGTCCATGCTTGCGGCACGGCTCAGCTTGGAATGCTGCAGTTGCCAGTTTGGCTGACGCCCAAGGCGGCCAGCGGAGTCACAGTGGGCAGCGCAAGACCATCCGACCGCTCCGTCCTCCTTTCCACAAGTCTCTACCGAAGGTCGACAGCGATCGTCTTTTGGTGAACCACCTTCGAATGCCCATCGCATGTATGGTCGATGCATCGGCAGCGGCTTGCCTGAAGAAAGAAATTCGTCAGCTGTGGGACCCACTTTGGAATGCCGGTATCCGTGGAGTGCATCATTCATGGAGCCAAGGATTTGATCACCTTGAGATCATGCGGCACGAGCCAATCACTCGACGGCTGATCGATTTGGCGATCGACGGCGAGACAAGTCCCCTGGAAACCCACGTCAGAGCGTTCGCCGGCGACGCAAGCGCGCTTCACTTATTGCTTGAGAGCTTGACGCAGGTGCTGACATACGGGGATCGGCAGAGAAAGTCTCTGGGTGTTCTTTGGCCATGGGTGATGCGGGTGGCTTTGGATGCGGTGGGCGACGGCGCGGCTCTCCGGGCGCAGCGCCCCTGGGGCGGCTACGCAATATCGGCCATACTGCCGGTCCCGAATCCTCGGTCCTCTGACCCTGATATCGACGCGACGCTCGAAACATGTCGCCGAAACTGGATTCAGCCCGATGTCATAGCTGAAGTTGATGAGCGATGGCTCCGTCTTGCGGAAGGGCAGCCAACGGCTGTGGATGCCATAGTTAAATTCTCCCGTAGCGCGGCCCGAGAATGGCAAGCTTCGATTGCCCTCACCTGGATTGAAGTAGTCATAGGTACCCGCTTTGAAGTTTTTGCTAATCGTCTTTACTACCTTGAGAACTGGCTGACGGAGCTCCGGAATCTCGGGGCATTTACCAATGGTGACGCCCAAAGCCGGTACCACAGGATCGTGGATGGACTCGCTGCCGCGGGGGACCATGGTATGGCGAACCTCCAACAATTAGATGAGTGAGGGACGTGAGTGCGACCGGCCTCTGGACATGTCCAGAGAGCGGATGTTCAATGTATTTGAGGGTTCGCACCGGTCCGAGGTGCGGTGGGACGCGCTACGATTCACGCGAACCGGGGTCAACGTCACTGGGGGTGCCCATGCAAGTGAACCCAATCTACTCAGGGCAGTCGCCGGCAAAACGAGCAGCGAATGCCTTCGATTCCTTGTCGCTGCCGTCCCACCTGAGCTTGGAACGCCTGGTCAGTGTGGTCGAAGGTGTCCGGCGTCGTCCAATCGAAATTGAGGCAGCCGGATTTCTGAACGGAGGATCGGTGTGTGGTCTTTGGCTTTCGACGGATGAAGTCGAAGTCATTCTGCATGCCGTCAGTCCTTCGGGGCTACACCGGCAGCAGTTCGTGCTTCATGAGCTGGGGCATATGGTCCTGCGGCACGATGAACTTGTCGTTCCGGTGGACTACGTTGGGGTTCTTTTCCCAAATCTTCCGCCAAGTTTGGTGCATCGCGTCTTGGCGCGCACCAGTTTCGCTGATGAGTTAGAGGCAGCCGCGGAGTCTCTCGCGGACCTCTTCGCCGCAGCGATCAGGAATAGCGCGAGGGAACCGAGGTCGTTCGAGAGGGTTTTCGGATGATTCAGGTTGCGGCGGCGGTCTTGATTTGGTTGCTGGTTGCCTGTCTGCTGCCAGGAACTCGTCGACGGCGAGACCACAGTGTGTTGACTGCGGCCATCACGATTGCTGTGGCACTCACGCTGAATATCGACCAGGTCTATTCGAGTCTCGACGCAGCGTTCGGCGGCCGAAACTACGTAGACCTTCTGGCAAATGTCTCCATGGTCGTTGGTATCTACTTTCTCTCCAGGGCAATTATCCGGGCAGCGACTCCTGACGATGTGGGAGAGAGGCGAGACACGCCAGGCATTGTTCTCCTCGGCCTCGTGATTCTGGGGCTCTCGCTCAACTTCAGCTTCATCTCTACGCATGGAAGCTCGACGCGTTTCATGCTGGACTATGGCGATCAGTTCCCAGCTGCGTCATACTCGGCGATCCAGTTCGTCTACATCGGTTACGTGGTCAGCGTCACCGGAGCTACGTGCTTCCGGTTCCGCACCGGCATGTCGAGGCCCTACTACCGCCTGGCCTTCACGTTCATTGGAATTGGATGCGCGCTGGCCGTGTTACTTGTAACGCTTGTGCTCGCTATGGACGCCTTGCATTTGCAAGGCCAGCTCGATGCCATGCGCGCAGTATCGCCTGCATACGATGCGACGATGATTGCCGCCATGGCGTTCCTTTGCGTGGGCCTGGCCATCCCGCCTGTTGCACGGCGGATAATCCGCCGCAAAGAGTCCGAGACCCAGGATGAGTTGTTTCGCGGGCTCAGCGGAGTGTGGGAAAAGACAGCTGGGAGGAGGCAAGATGTCCGCCTGCAGCTCGGCGTCGAATCACTAAGGCAGCAGGACCAGGCTCGCAAACTGCACAGGATGCTCGTGGAGGTGCAGGACGCTCTTCTCGTTGAGCCAGGATTAGCGAGTTCCTTGGATATCCGCGAGCTTAGAGTATTGAGTGCTGTCGAGAATTATCTGGCTGGACCGATTGACCATGGAACGAAGGTGCGGAAGGGAAGAGGGGAGCGGGCGCTATGACGGATGATGGTGCCAACGTTTCCGAGACGCCGCAGTCCAAGTTGGCTCGAAAGCTCAACTTGCTCCTCGATCTCTATGAAGCAGGTGGCGCAGAGACTCTGACCTACCCAAAGATCAGCAGGCACATGAGTCAGCGGGGAACCCCGCTATCGCGATCTCGTTGGGCTTACATGCGCAGTGGAGACAGTTCACTGGCTACTGATGCCGCACTGCTAAGAAATCTGGCTGAGTTCTTCGGTGTGGACCGTGACTACCTCCTCGACGATGCAGGGGAGATTCCGCGGCTAGTGGACGCGCAGTTGGAGCTTCTTCGGGCTTTGCGGGAGTCGCGAGTGCGTAATTTTGCCGCCCGACAGCTGCAGGGAATCTCTCCAGAAACGCTGGAGAAGCTCCGCCAGGTGATCGACGACCGGAGGAAGCAGAAGGGGGAGAACGGTGTCGGTGACAAATAGGCAGCTAGCCGTCGATGCTGGACTGTCGATGGGATGGGTCGCGCTCCTGGCGGGTCTGTGTGGATCTGCGTACTTTGCACGTCGGGTAGTCGTACCCAAATACAGCCGTCGCGAGGACCTTTCCATTCGGTCGGTGTACCCCGGCAATGATGGGCAACTTCTTATTGAACTTCCGGCAACCAGACACACCAAGGCGGATGGACTGCACAGCTTATGGTTTGCGAAGGGGACTGGCCATGCCTGCTTGGGTCAGGTGGTTGAAACCAGCCCGGACAGAGACTCCGTCACTCGTGTGGTGGAGCGCGTGGACTCCGGAAACCTTGCACAGGCACCGGCGGGTATTTGGAGTGGGTACGTCTACTCAGAGCCCGAACAACTAGGCCTGCCTTACCGAGACGTTGAGATTACCGTCGACGACGGCGTGGCTCCGGCCTGGAGATTCGACTCACCTCCTGCAGACAGGGCTGGGACCTGGGCGATCCATATCCACGGAATGGGGGGCAGGAGAGCTGGTTGTCTTCGAGGCATACCAGTCACCAGACGTCTGGGACTGACCTCGTTGGTTGTCTCGTTCCGAAACGACGGCGACGCACCGCCGTCGTCCGATAACCGGTACCGACTCGGCGAAACCGAGTGGCGCGACGTCGAAGCGGCTATCAATCATGCCGTTGCCGAAGGCGCTGAGCGCATTGTGATCTTCGGGTGGTCATTGGGCGCGGCCTTAGCCCTACAAGCGGCAGCCCTTTCAGCGCACGCTCCTCGGATAGTGGGGATGGTTCTAGACGCCCCCGTCTTTGACTGGCGTACAACGTTGCGCGCGAACGCCAAGGCCGCCAGGTTGCCACGTCCGCTCGTGCAGTTGGGGTTCGCCATCCTTCAGTCGAAAGCGCTTCGGTGGGTGACCGGCCTCGCCGAACCGATACACCTAGATGCCCTGGATTGGCTAGCGCGGGCGGGGGAGCTGAAGAAGCCGATCCTGATCCTCCATGGCAGGAAGGATGACACCACCCCGTTTGAAGCATCTAAAAGGGCTGCGACGGTGCGGCCCGACCTCGTCAGCTTGGTGGAGTTTGAGTCCGTGGGCCACTCTCTCGAGTGGAATTTCGACCCCGACAAGTGGGAGCACTCCGTTGAGGACTGGTTCCACGGGCTCCCGCTGGCTGCCGCTAGTCCTGAACAGGCGGTGGCGTCGTAGGAGGCATTTGCACGGAGTATTGGTCGGCCAAGTCGATGAGCTGGCTCTCAATAAGCGCGGGCCGAGCAGCGAAGCGCTCACCGTCCAAGTCATGAACAAGGCCGGCTGACTCGAGGAGCATGAGATGACGTCGAATGGTGGCCTTCGAAGTCTGGAGCTCTGAAGCCAAGACGTTACGGGTGGCTGGCCCGCTCCTTATCAAGAAGCGGAGTATCTGGGTGCGTGTTTGGTTCATCAGGATGGATGTCGACATGCAAACCACGGCTCGGGGTGAGAAGGCTGAAAGCTGTAGACGGGTCTACAAGGACAGGATACGCCTGCGGTCATCCGCACAACAGATTCAAACTGCAAATGATTGTGTCGGTACGGCGCTCGCGGAATACTGATGGCGAAGGAGCCATGGTCACGGTCAGACAGGCAATCGAAAGGTGGAGCATGCCGGCGAATGACGCTAGCCGCAACGGCGAGCCACCGCAGGCAACGCTCGCGCGGCGATTGAACCTCCTGTTGGACGTCGTTGTTGCCGAGAGGGGATCGCCGGTTACTTTTAGGGAAGTCGAGGCCGGACTCCTGGCTCGGGGTGTCAAGATCTCACGGGCCAGGTGGTTCTACATGAAGGATGGAACTGGACGTCTGGTCAGCGATCCTCAGCTGCTCACCGCTATCTGCGAGATGTTCGACGTCGATCCTTCTTATCTGTTGAACGGTGTGGAAGGCGACATTCCTGAGCGCATAGATTCACAGTTGGAGTTTGTGAAGTCGTTGAGGGCGGCCCGAGTGAAGACATTTGCCGTCAGGACGCTGGGGGATGTATCCCCGGAGACACTGCGCGCTATCAGCGAGCATCTGAACAAGGACATCGACCTCCACCCACATGGAGAGAGGGCAGCAGCTACTCCTCCAGGACATAGCGAAGGTGAGCGTCCAGCAGCTCCTTGATGCGAGCGGGATTCGCTGAGTACCGCGGGGATCGGCCGTGGCGGCGCCCGGCCGGAACGTCGACGACGATCGCCCCCACCTGCTCGAGAGCGACCAGATGCTTTGCCACACTTGGCTCGCCAGCGCTGACGGAATCCACGATGTCGCCGCGCGTCGCGGGGCCGAAAGTCGTGAGGAACCTCAGTATTTCGTTCCTTGCCCTGTTTCCAAAGGTGGCCACAGCTGCCTCGACGTCGGGCGACCAGGCGTCGTCGTGAGGCTGCGTAATCCGTGGCATGGCTCAATTCTTGCCGAACAACATGAAAAAAGTAAGAACCGGACTCTTGACGATACTTAAAGTATCTTCGACAATAAATTTTAGATGCTTTGGTTTGCGGCTGAGTTGGTTCGGCTGCGACAACGTGGCCACTTTGCGGCGAACGTTAGTGAACAGTAGCTATTCGAAGCGGTGAGGGCGATGAGCCTAAACGACAAGATTGAGCAGGCCGAACAACTGCAGTCACGTCCCGGAACGGTGGACATCTCGCTTACTGGTCCGCCGGAGCCGATGTTGTCCGTGTCTGCTGACCAAATGATGCGAGCGGTTGAAGGGGTGCGGCGCTACGTCGTTTCTCACTTGGCTCATATCGGACGCGCATGCGATGTTGACGACGTCCTGCAGGACATCCGCGTAGCTGTCTGGAATGGGATAGCTCGGGGGAGCTACCGCGCGTTCCCTGGGGTCCCCTTTGAAGCGTGGGTCCAGGGCGTGGCGTCCAACATCTGCGCCGCGCACGCCCGACGCGAGCTCAACCACAAGACGCTGCCTTTGCTGCTAGACCCCACGGGCGACCAGGTTTTGGGTTCCTGGGGCCGGATCTCAGCGATCCTCATCGCGCAGGACAACCCGGAAAACCAGGAGATCATCGACCATGAGTGGGCAATTATGGTCCTGCAGTTGACTCGAGAAGCTGTCTCTGTACCGACGTGGCGGATGGCCGTTGAGAGCCTTACCACGCCTCGCCAATATGCGCTCCCGACGCCGCACGACCGCCGACGTTGGAACGCCGTAACTGCTGTGCGCCAGACTGCGAAGACAGTCAGCTTGGCGCTCGATGTCACCCCGGGCAGTATTGGCGATATCGGCCAACTCTGTCAGCGTGCGGTTGAGTGTCTCCCAAGTGTCCTCCTGCGTGAGGTCGCCAACGCGATAGTTCTTCCCGACATTCACGGATCGGAACGGCAAGCGGCGATTGCTCGGCTGGCCCGGGAGCTGGGCGTCACCGATCGCTATGTTGCTGTGCAGATCGGCACTGCACGTCGCCTGTACCAAACTGCTTGGCGCGTGGTCCGCCGGGCGGCCTCCTTCTAACCGGCGGAGGACTTGCCTCCGTAGCGGACAACCCATGCCTTCGAGGTGGTGATCATGAGCATTCGCAAGGCCAGCGGGGTTCGGACACGTTTGGGCCAGTGGGTCTTTGGACTGGCGATCATCCTCTTTGTTGGCTCGTTGGCTCTGCTTATCGCACTGCCGTCCAAGGGGCCAGCCACTGGGGCGCCGCCAGAGGCTCCTCCCGTAGCTTCGTCTTCTACGCCGAGCGTGTCGGCCGCCGCTCCACGGCCCTCAGCTAAACCTTCAGGAACAACCAAGGCGTCGGCTGTATCGCCTGTGCCCGGGGCGGCGGACTTCCGTGCAGTTGCCTCTACCGCTGCCGAGGCCATCTACACCTGGGATACGAGGACCTCGTCCTACTCAGAGGTCTACGGCCGGGTGCGCGATCTTTGGGTCTTGCTTCCCGATGGTTCCAATCCTTGGACCGTTCTGGTTCAAGAGCTTGAGGCTACTGGCGTGAACGCTGGATCGTTCGTCACTTTGGCGGGCCAAGGCGCCTTTCGTGAGGCGAATTCGGAGTCATTGATGTGTGACGAGCAGCTGGTCAAAGTGCGCGAGCGGCCCGCTCCATGGCCGGGGCTACATGTCTGCACCGTTCGGCTTCATGTCCAGGACCACACCTCGGCAAGTACCAACTCGTATTCCGCGCCCCTTAGTGTCATGGTGAACTGCCCTCCGGCTCCGACAGCACCTGCTGATAGTTGCGTGATGGTCGCGTTCTACGCGTCATCTGACCGAATCGTTTACTGATGCCTCATCCAGGACTTTCTGTCGTTCTCGTGCGACGGCGCGCCCTTTTCAGGTTGGTCGGAGCCTTCATGGCTGTCGTCGCGCTCGCATTTGGTGTCGTCGCCAGTGCGGTGGCTGTGGTCTTGGTGGGGGATCGTCCGACGGCGGCCGTCGCCTGTGTCCCTGGCCAAGAGACTGGTGCTGGTAGCGGCTCCGAAACGCTCAACCTGCGAACCGGCGTTGGAATCGCAGGGCTTTCGGCGGCCCAGACGAATGTAGCCAGGGGTTACGTGTCCGTCGGTAAGGGGCTCGGCTTGCAACGGGAGGCGTTGGTCATTGCCATCATGATGTCGCTGCAAGAGTCCAGTCTCCGAATGCTTGCCAATACCAACGTCCCCGATTCCTTCAACTACCCGCACGACGGAGTTGGTAGCGATCACGACTCGGTCGGATCGGCCCAGCAACGTCCTGCCGCCGGGTGGGGGAGTGTCGCGGAATTGATGGATGTTACCTACAACGCTAGAGCTTTTTATGGAGGGACGTCGGGGCCGAATCACGGAAGCCCTCGGGGGTTGTTGGATATCCCCGGTTGGGCTTCCTTGAGCAAAGGACAGGCTGCACAGGCGGTGCAGGTTTCGGCGTTCCCTGAACTGTACGACCGATGGGAACCGCAAGCGTCCGCGATCGTGAATGCGCTCAGCGGAATGGCGCCAGCTTCTGCATGTACGGACGCTCCAGCTGCGAGCTCGGATGTCGTGTCAGCTGAGGGCCTTAGCCAGATCCGCCAAGACATCCTCCGGTTCACCAAGATGGGAGTGGGAGGCAGCTATGTCTGGGGTGGCACTGCGTTCAAGTCGTGGGATTGTTCCGGATTCGTTCAGTGGATCTATCGACAGGTGGGAATTGAGTTGCCGCGTGTGGAGCAGTGGCAGGTAGGACGGATGACCGACTCGCCACAAATTGGCGACCTGGTGGTGCAGAACCCTCTTGGGCCGAACAATTGGGGACACGTGGGGATCTACGCCGGCAATGGGATGATGTACAGCGCGCTCAACCCATCTGCGGGAACGCTTTTGCACCCCATCGGATGGAACTCGGGAACAGCCTACTTCGACCTCCTAGAGCAGAACAGGTAGCCATGTCTCTACGGAAAATCGTTGTCGAAATGCTTCTAGGTCGAATATCGCAATTCACGCCGACCTGGCTGCCATCGGCAATTCAGACGCGGTTGCTATCTGAACGTGGTCACCGATGGCGGAGTGCCGAACTGCTTCAACCGCAAGGGTGACATCGGAGGCGAAAAGTACGATAGCCAAAGCCTCCTTTGCTCTGGAGACGCAGACGTAGAACAACCGGCGGGTGCGTTCTATTGCAGAATCTTTCCCTGCAGCCTGATTCGCGACATCCGTCGCCGACAGACTCTTGAGACCGAGAAGCTTCTCATATGAGTAGAGCGAGTATCTCCCCTCATCGTCATCCAGCACCACAACGACTCGCTCGAATTCCGAACCCTTCGTTCCGTGTTGCGTGGCGTACGGAGACTCTAAGGTGATGTAGCGATAGTAGCCCTCTAGTTCTGACAATTCACACAAAGACATCGCATCCAAGACTCGCTGGGTCGTCTCGTCTAATACAACGTCGTGATGGGAGCCGTCGAGATCAATGTATGCGGCCATACGCGGATCGAGCTCGACCAGCTGCAGGCTTGCTGCAAGTCTGAGAAGCTGGCCCAGGGTAGCGGGGGTGTCTACGACAGTCAACTTTCTGAGCGCTTCGACTGCTGTACGGCAAGAAGCCAGCGCAACTCGAACCTGTCGAGACTCTCGAGCGGTCCGCAGCAACGGGCTATGCTCCCTCAAGATTGAGAGGACGGCCGGTGTGTCGAAATCCTTCGTCGAACATAGGGGAAGAATCACGTCACGAAACGGACGAAGAGGCCAAGCCGCACCTTCATTAAATGCTTCCGATAGAGCGGTCGCCCTATTGTCGTTGAAGGCGGAGTACAAAGCACCAAATCCAAGTCGGCTAGCTGCCATGCGGTGCACAATCATGAGCACCTTTGAGCCGCCGTCCATTGCGCCTTCCGACCAGTTGCCTGATTTGCTGTGCTCATCCAGCCAGAGGCGCACCCGTTCGAGGTTCTCGCTCCTCTGGTCATCGGATGGCAAAACGAAACAGAACGCTTCTCCCTCGGATTGTGAGCTCCCGAGCCCACTCACTTGTTGCAAAGTGTCACCCTCAGCACGTACCGCATTGACGCAGGCTAGGACTTGCCGAGACGACCGAAAATTTTCTGGCTTGTCGATTTTGTGCCAACTTTGGTCGGGCATAATGGAAACGACGCCCTGTTGGTAAATCTGTTGCATGGGGTCTCCGAAGAATCCTAAGCACACCTTGCCGCTAGAGAGCCTCGCCACATGCTTCAAACACTCGACGACGGCGGGGAATGTGTCTTGGCTCTCATCAACGAAGATAAACGGAAACTGCCGGGCAACCAGCCGGGCAAAAAGGTCGCGTCTAAGTATTAATTCGGGAACCATTCTTAGAATGTCCGTGTGCCCTAAAATCCCACGTGCATAATCACCACCTATCCCATATGTCCAGTGGGTTACACTCAGGACAGACTTCCTTTGAGATTGTCGTTTTGCGAGATCCGAAGCATCCTTTTCCTTGGTGGCTGAAGTTGTGCGAGCTCCGTATTTAGCCTGCTTTAGAATTAGCCTGTCGATTTCATCATCAATGTGGGAACTTACCCATGCGCCGATGTCCTTCTGGAAGGGCCTTGATAGCGACCAGAGAAAGCTGTGGATCGTAGAGACGGAGGCAAGAGGGTCGTTTCCAATCTCCTCATGTATCTCGCGGGCAGCGACTTCTGTGTAGGTGATGCATGCAACACGCTGACTTTTCGCACGAAGGATGGCCCCCCTAGTTTGAGTGACGTGAGCGAGAGCCTTGACAAGCGAGGTCGTCTTGCCTGAGCCGGCGCCAGCAACCACGATGAAACCCTCGAGGAGGTCCTGGCTAAGTATCTCTCGGAGGTCCTCGTCAGCCGTCGTGTCTGGGGAATCAACTCTGGAAGTCATTCCGCTCCTTCCCCAGGCGCGATTCCATCCGCCGTCCTAACTGAGACTTCCGCAGTGAGTCTAGCGCTGAGCCACTCGAGTCCCTCCACAATGTACGCAGGTGCAGTCCACGTTGGGTCGCTTGTAGCAATTACTCCGAGTGCAAACTTGGTCTTATCAAAATTCTTGACGCGTGTGTAAAGCTTTGCATGTAACTCGGGGATTGAAAGGTCGGCCGCCTTGGGGATCTTCAAGCCCAAATGCTTAGCTTCCTTGCTCTGTGTCCAATCGAGGTTTTGTAGTGCGAATGCCTCTTCAAGTGTGCGGCCGACGCGTTCCTCGGCACGATCTTGCCATTTTACTGTTTCCTTAGTTTGATAAGCGACTCGGACAAGACTGTCTAGTCCGTCGAGCATTTTCGCCGATTTCACTTCTGAGCTGGCAGAAAGTAGATCTTTGATGCGAGAGAGTTTAGGGAGCCATTGAAGTAGCGTCTGATTGGATGTCACGGCACCCGGAGTGTCGACAGGGCACGACGACCCTGTTACTGCTTCGTTGTCCTCTTCTGCTGTTTCGACGTCCTCATCATCGTTGTCCTCTTCTGCTGTTTCGACGTCCTCATCATCGTTGTCCTCTCCTTCTTCTGCTGCTGCTTCGACGCTGTCCAAGTCTGTAATAACAAGTGTTGGAAGTGCGAGAAAACTGACCAGTTTCTCAAATCTATAGGCGAAGGCCCCACCTACTTCGAGGATGGTGAGATGATTTGAGGTCAGCGAGGGGACAAAGCGTTCGATGATCTGTGGAAGCAGGAGGCGTTCAACATTGCCTTCAACTAGCACTGCAGCGTCTGCGAAGAATAGGTCGCAGTGAGTGAGCTTTATGTACTGTTGCAGGAACTCGCGGGTTGCGTGTTCTTCTGTGTTATAGAACGTCGAAAGATTCTTGACCACACTCAAATTAAGCCCGGTTGCCGATGCCGATCGGCTGAAGTATCGGATCGGTTTGAAGTTACTCTCATAGATGATGTGAGGTGAGTGAGTCGTCACTACCAACTGAGTTTGAAAGCCTGCTTCCGGCTCCGGTAAAACCTCTTGGATTTTCCTGATGAATACTTGCTGCAACTGAGCATGCAGGTGGGCCTCTGGTTCTTCGATAAGCACGAGATGAATTGGCGGACGGTCGTCCTCTGCCTGGACCCATGCATGGTGAAAGTCAAGTATCTCGACCACCATGTAGATCAGATTCTTAAACCCAAGCCCGTTGTACTGATCAGGTAGCGTCTGCTCAGAAATAGTTCCGTTTTCGCTTCCAGTGGCGAGGGCGTAGTGAACCTTTGCGCTTGTAGTCAGAATGCCGTGTGCGTTGAATGATGCTTTGACGACTAGCCCCGGGTTGGTCACACCTGGATACCCGACCTCTCCAAGCCGATCTAGGGTTGGCCCGAAAACACTGGCGAAGTGGGCGTTCAGGCGCTCCTCAGAGTCTGCGATGGCTCCAAGTGCATCTAAATCTCCCTCAAGTTGCTGAAGATTCCGTTCGTAGAATCGACTCAGTCGCTTCGAGAGATCCTCGCTTCTGCCTCGTGAGTCGACGTCCGATAAGTGCCTCTGGGCGTGTAGGAAATCTACAGTGACGATGGATTCAAGGATTTTTGAAGCCCCACTGCCGTGCGTACCGAGGAAGAATGGCTCGTAGCCCTCCTCGGGAACAAGATCTTCAGCGCACTGTTTGGCGTCCAGAACAAAGTACTTTATCTCGTACTCCTGTTGCAGTCGCTTGCGTAGATATTCGACCATTGTGGCCGGCCACGGCTTGTAGGACGTTTGCTCAGCGCTGATGGTTGATTGCGCTTTCGCCCGCGCGTCGACGTAGTTGGCTACGAGGCTCTCTCCGTCGCGTGGCGCGTAAACCAGGCGAACGCCGACGGGCTCTCCGTCCCAGTCCAATCCCGGTAAGAGATCCAGCACTCGGTGCAAGTTTTCATCGTCGACGTCGAACCACAGGTCAAATTTGATTTGTGGAAGATCCGTTCCAGGGTCGCCGGATTCTGGGTTGAACGAGTTGAATGACTCCCAACAATCGGCTGTGAAATCGTATATCTGAAAGGGTGCCCGCGGGCTCCGCCCAAGGAACAACTGGAAGAGGTGAGTTGCCGAGGTCTTTCCGCTGTTATTCGCACCTACAAAAATCGTCTGATCAGACTCAAGGTCTATTCGGACGTTCTTAAGTCGCCTGAAGTTCTCGACACGGAAGCTTTTGATATACACGAGGTTCTCCAGGAGGTAAGTGCCGGTTGTTGCGTAATCATCGTAGGTGAGGGAACGGTTGCTTTCGGCTCGCCTCGCCTATAGAGCCAGCATGTTGCAGACTTCGCTCCCTGTCCCTGTACCAAAACGTGGCATGTCCAACCACCGTGTGCACATCGCTTAGCTGCCGTTCCAGCGTCTGCGTAAGGCCAGCGAACACGCTTTTTCGTGGTCCATGGGATGGACTGGAACCTGCATTTACCGAGGACGGTCGCAAACGACCAAGATACAAGCTGAGCCACGCGACGCGATTCTCTCGTCTGAGTGCATTCTCTTGACAGGGGGGCTATAGAGCTGGCAAGGACTAAAGCCGGAAACAGGGTCTAAGCTCCTGCCTGCGTCCTATGCAATTCGATCGAGGCACCAACGGAACTAGCTTAGGACGGCCTTGTCGATTCGTCGCCGCTGTGGCTGCCTACGGCTCCGAGGAGGCCCAGTAGTTCGAAGCCCGAGCGGTTGATGCCGGAATGGATCTGATCGTCATTAAGTTGGAAGTCACTTGATCGCACTCGGACCTCGCTACCTTAGTACCATTTCGCCAATGTCATGTCGTTCCCTCCCTCCCCATCCATGAAGTCGTGAGCCCAATCAGCTCATTCCATTGGAAGACGACTGGATGGAGCACCAGATGTTTCTGGCAGCGGTGGATCCCGGGATCACACCAAACGCGAATTTCCCTTTTCTTGAGTCGTTGAAGCAGATCGGCGGGGGCATCCTCGTCGGCGCCTTCATCGTCATCGCCATCGTGGCGATCATCGGAGCGGCGATGCTCCTGGCCGGCAAGCTGAGCCAATCCTCACGGCTTGCTTCCGGTGGCGGAGTGATTCTGCTGTGGACCGGTCCTGTCGCGGCCATCCTCGGCGGGATCAACGGCTACATCCTCTGGTCGCAGACGGCATTCCCGCTCGGCTTCTGAGCTGCCATGCCTGTCGATTGCGACCTCAATGGCTGGTGGCCGCCAGGATGCGGACTGGTTTCCCAAGCGAACGACGGCATCCAAGGTTCGATCACATCCGTTTTCGCCAACGTTCTGCAGAGCATCGCCTCGTGGATGTGGGGCTTCATTACGGGCGCCTTCACCGTCTCCGACGTCGACGACTCCCAGTGGACCGCCATCGGAGGACTTACCAACTGGTGGGTCGTCGTCATGATGACACCACTGGTCGTGGTGATGATCATCCAGCTCCTGTCCGGTCTGCTCAGCCAACAACCACGAAGGCTCCTACGTGCTCTGATCGGGGGAGCGGCAGCCGTTCCTCTCGTTGCCGCCGCGGTGTACGTCGTGCGTCAGCTCACCCGAGCAAGCGACCAGGCCTCGGCGGCGCTCCTGGATTCGATCGGTACAGACCCCTACGTCGTCTTCATGCGGTTGTTTGGCTTTGAACGAGCTCCTCAAGGCTCAGACCGAGAATGGAATGTCGTCTCCCTCGCGCCCGGCAATCAGGGCGGCGCAGTCGGAGGTGCGATCGTCACGGTCATGGCCGTCGTCGTGGTGTGGATCCTGGCGTTCATTCTCATGTGCTCGATGATTTTCCGGACGTTCGCGCTGGCAGTCCTTGCCGCAGTGGCGCCCGTCGCCCTCATGATGCTTCCCTGGGAGAAATCCAAGGTGTGGGCGGGGCGCTGGTGCGAAATCGTCGTCGCCCTTCTCCTTGCTAAACCTCTGGCGGCCACTGTCCTGGCAACCGCCATCAAGCTGTTTGCCGATTCGAAGTCCTTCGCGGGCCTGGCCGCCGGAACGGTCGGGATGGTCTTGGCCTGTGGAGCACCATTGATGGCGCTTCGTCTCGTAAGCTTCGCGGGTGGAGAGTTGGCCGCAGCGGCTCAAACCGCGGGCGGCGGCCATGTTCTGTCGCGGAGTAACAGCGTTGCAACGCGACAACTCAGCCGACAACTTGGCGGTCGTCTGACGATCGCGTCCATGATGGCCCGTTCCTCAATTGCGCGGCCTATTCCGTCGAGCCGGCGGGATATCCCCACCCGAGCTCTCCCGTCTTCCGTTCCGCTGCCGCGGAGCCTGACAGGTACGACGCCGGTACACCGCTCGGGCGGCGACGTCACCCTCATGGACGTGTCGTCGAGTAGTTCCAACTCCAGCAGCTCAGTCGTAAGGGGGCAGGTGGTCACTGACCACGACGTGAGTACGAGCGCGAGCACGATCCGTGCTGGAGCTAACCCGGGCAAGACAACGTCCCCGGGCACCCAACCAACAAGGCGGGCACCCGAAGTCAGGGCTCCGAACAGTACCTTGCCATCGACCGAACTACCGCCGATCAAGCACAAGGACACCTACAGGCCACTACCTCCGGACAAGTTCAATGAGTGATGAATCGCGGGCTCTGGAACCCGTCAAATTTCCCAGGTACGAACGGCGCGGAATCTTCATGGGGTTGAAGTGGTATCAGCTAGTGCTGGTCGCCATAGGCGTGCTCGTGGCGATTATTGCCTCGGCTGTGGGTGGTCCCAGCGGCCTCGTAGTGACAGCACCGATGTGGGTGACTCTGGTTTTGATCGGAGTTCTCCAGTACTCGCGGATTCCGTATCCGATTTGGGGCAGCCTCATCGTCTTGTTCTTCGTGCGGAGTGTTCTAGGGCAGACCCGGTACCTGGCTCGGCCAGAGCGCCCGGTAAAGGCTGGAAAGCTTGCCCTTCCCGGCGGCTTAGGGAACCTCAAGGTCCAGCCACTTTCGCGTGGGGAATGCGCGATCCTCGATGCCCCGGGCAAAGAAGCCATTGTCGTGCTCCGTTGTAGCACCCGATCCTTTGCTCTACTCGACGACGATGACAAAGCTTGGGCTGCTCAAGCGTGGTCCCGAGTGCAAGCCGGGTTGGCCCAACGATCTGACATTGCCCGGATTGCCGTTCAGGACTACACGGTGCCGTACCCGTCGTCAGCGCTGCAGGACTTCTACGATCGAACGGTCACCACTACAGACGGCGAGCGCAGCTCATGGGGGCAAATTGCGTACCAGGATCTGATCTCTGCGGCCGGGTCGGCGATGAGTCACGATGTGCTGCTGTCGCTGGTGGTTGATGCGTCGAAGTCGCGTCGACGGATCAAGGAGTCCGGTGGTGGGAAGAACGGGCTTGAGCGGTTGCTGCGTCTTGAGGTTGGTGCGATCACGACTTCGTTGGCGACCCACGGTGTCAAGGTTGATGAATGGCTGTCCGAGTCAAAACTGCTCGCCGTCCTACGCGGAGCTTTCGATCCAGAGACCCTCGCACGCGGGTCCTCCAAGTCGGAGCCTCAGCCCAGAGATGGGATGCAGCCACCGCGTCAGAGTTCCGGCCCCATGGCTGTCGAGGAGCACTGGACCTATCTTCGAAGCGACTCTGGATTCCACCAAACGTTCTGGGTGGCGGAGTGGCCGCGCCAGAAGGTGTATCCGGGCTTTCTGCATCCGCTCGTGTACGTCGGCGACTTCAGGCACACGGTAACCCAGGTCATCAGGACCGTGCCGACGATCGAAGCCCTGCGTGACATTCGCTCTGCCCAGGAGGCCCACGAGACACGACGGCGGATCAACGCGCGTTTCGATCGACCGACGACGCGGGAGCAGCGTGCTGAGGAAGAAGAGGTTTCCCAACGGGAAGAGGAGATCGTCGCAGGACATGGCGATGTCAGGCCCACGGCCTTCGTCACCATAACCGCCGAATCTTTGGAGGACCTGGCCCGGCATCGGCATGAACTCGAATCAGCGGCCGCGGGCGCATTTGTTGAACTGCGTCTGCTTGCGGGCCAGCAGTGGGCTGCGTTCATTGCAGGTGGACTTCCCTTAGGGCGGGGATTGCGATGAGCCTCAAGAACCAAGAGGTGACCTATACGCCGTCGGGCACTCGCTCGGAGAGGACGGCCGCCAAGCGGGCGGCAGCCATGGAGTCGACTTCACCGAAAAGGCGACTGTTCCACAGCGAAGACGACAAGTCGGCGGAAAGCCACGACCGTGAGCGCCTTCGTGGTGACTGGGGGAGTCGCGAGGCGAGCTCCTTGTGGGGTCCCCATCGCTTGCGGCCGGCTCCGCACCGTGCATCGACCCTGACGTTCGCTGCCGCCTACCCGTTCATCACAGAGTCCGGTCTGGGCCATGAAGGCACCTACATCGGAACGGATGTCTTTGGCTCCGGCGCCTTCTCCTACGATCCATGGATCCTTTACGACAAGGGCATCATCAGCGGTCCGTCGATCGTCGTCATCGGCACGGTGGGAACTGGAAAGTCGATGTGCGGCAAGTCGCTGGTTGCGAGATCCATAACCCTGGGCAGAAAGGCTGCGGTAGCCTCCGATCCCAAGGGTGAGTGGGTTTCCGTTGCCAATGCTGTGGGCGGCAAAGTCATTTCCGTTGGCCCGGGCAGATCGGCGCGCGTGAACCCGCTCGATGCAGGACCGAGGCCGAGCTTGCTGACAGACACTCAATGGAAGGCCGTCGTGCGGCAGCGACGCCGGCAACTGCTCGTGGCTCTCGTGTCTCTCATGCGGCAGGGCACTCCGCTGCATCCGGTTGAACACACGGCATTGGACATGGCGCTGATGGAAACGACCGCGGAGAACTCGACGCCGACACTCCCCATCGTGCTGGACCACTTGCTCAACCCGTCCCCGGAAACCCTGGCTTTGGTTGGTAGGGATGGCGGCGTCGCTGTTAGCCACTCGCTGCGGAGGACAGTATCGGGCGACCTAGAAGGAATGTTTGACGCTCCCTCCACCGTGGCCTTCGATGCCGACGCGCCAATGATGGTCATGGACACGTCCGCACTGATCGGTGCGTCCGAGCAAGCGCTGTCGTTGGCAGCCGCCTGCAGTGCCACCTGGCTTGAGGCTGCGGTAACAAACCCCGACGGCGGCAAGCGGCTTGTGGTGTACGACGAAGGTTGGCGGATGCTCGCCGATCCCTACATGTTGGCCAAGATGAGCGAGCAATGGCGCCTCGCGCGGACGTACGGGATTGCGAACCTCCTCATCATGCACAAAGTGGCGGACCTCAACGAGATCGGTGACAGCACGAGTGGTCACCGCCAGAAGGCCCTGGGCTTGCTGACCGAAGCGGACACTCGCATCATCTATCGCCAGAAGCATGATGCCATGCGGCTGACCAAGGAAGCCTTGGGTCTCACCGAAGCTGAGTGTGAGCATGTTGAGAACCTGCCCAAGGGCGTCGGGCTCTGGAAGGTGGGAAACCGCTCGTTCATCGTGGCGAACAGAGTGACGACCGATGAGCTTGAGGTCTTCGGCACCGATGATCGGATGCACTTGTGAGGACACGAACAGGGAGTACCACCCCGATGGTCTCCGTAGGTCTGTGGGCGATTGCTGGCTATGTGGTCTTTTGCTTCCTCGTCCAGGCCGCTGCCTCTGCGGTGACGCCTCGGCCGTGTGGCGGCAGGCCGCCGTCGTTCCTCAATCCGGTGGCCGGCGTCGGGCTGGTAGTTGGCCGCGGTGACTGGGTCTCCCGAGAGTGTGCGCCTGACCTGGCTGCAGTCTGGTGGATCGTGGGTGGCGTGCTTGCCGTAGTCGCGGCGCTCGCCGTTGGGGGAGTGCTCGGCTGGAGAATGTGGAAACAATCCGGTGCGTGGCTCCGCCAAGACATCCTGAGCAGGGATGGCGTGGCTGGAAGGGCGGAGATTGTTCGCGACTTTGGCTCCCGAGCCGTCCGACGTCGCGGCCTCTACACGCGTCCCGGGCTTAGTCGACCGAGCATCCAAGACGTCTCGTGGACGCTCGGTCGCTCGCGAGGTGTGACCATCCATGTCTCGACGGAGGAGTCGATGGTTATTCAAGGTGCGCCTCGGTCGGGCAAGGGCCTGTATGTGGTCATCAATGCGATCCTCGATGCGCCAGGGGCGGTGGTCACGACGTCAACGCGTGCCGACAACCTGGTGGTGACCATGCGGGCCCGGATGAGTGATGGGCGGCCTGTGACTGTCTTCGATCCGCAAGGCATGTCGGGACTACCTTCGACGCTTCGCTGGTCACCAGTCCGCGGATGTGGGGATCCTGACATCGCAACCCGTCGAGCTCTGGTGATCACAGCGGACACAGAGATGAAGGGCGAGAACGCCGCGTGGCAGAAGCGCTCGCTGATCGTTCTGCAGTGCTTGTTGCATGCGGCGGCGCTCTCGGGAGAGGGAATCAGTGCCTTCCGTCGGTGGTCTTCAAGTCCCGTACTGGCGCGAGAAGCACTGGACATTCTAGGTAGGCCGGGAGCCGCGCTCGGTTGGCAGGCAGACTTGATGGGGATACTGGAGGACGATCCCCGCAATACCTCGAACTCTTGGATCGGAGTCTCTGCAGCGGTCGCACCGTTGTCCTCGCCACGAGTGTTGGCGGCGCTGAATCCGCAGGACGAAGCCCAGGAGTTCGACCCCAAGGCCTTCATCAGGCAGCGAGGGACTCTGTACCTGATTGGCACCCGCTCCGGTGCAGCGGCGGCGGGGCCGTACCTGTCCGCCCTGATTGATGACATTGACAATGCCGCTCGCGAGATGGCGTTCGTCTCGGCTGGAGGGCGATTGGATCCACCGTTGTCTCTAATCCTTGATGAGATTGCCAACCTGTCTCCCTGGCCCGGGCTTCCAGTGGTGCTCTCTGATGGCGGAGGGATTGGCATCTCGACTCTCGTGGTTCTTCAGTCGTTGTCCCAGGCACGTAGCGGTTGGTCGATAGAGGAAGCTGCGACCATTTGGGACTCCGCCATCATCAAGGTCATCTTCGGCGGAGGGTCTGACGAGCGTGACCTGCGCTCGCTGGCGGGTCTGCTGGGGGAGCGCAGTCTCATCATGAATACCCGGTCCTGGTCCGCTCAAGGGCGCCAGGACGGAGAACAAATCCGGGATACACCGGTGATCCGCCTGGACGAGATCCGTCGTCTTCCTGTTGGTACTGCCCTCATGCTTGGTCGACGGACTAGACCCATACTTCTTGACCTGCGCGATTGGCACAAACGCAAGGACGCTGCTGAACTGGGCCGTTCGAAAGTTGAGACGGAGCGGGAGCTGGCTGCCGGTCACCTGACCCGGCAGGAATCGAACACTGAGGTTGAATCATGAGCACCCAGGCCGATGATTCTGACTTTGAAGTTGGCAGAGTCTCTGATCTTGACGACGAGCTGACGGCTGAGCTGTTTCGCTCGTCGTTTCAGCCCTCGCCCCGCACGGCAGGAGTTACTCGTCGCTGGCGGGACATGTCCGCGGAACAGGTTGCGGTTGTGTGGCAGAGCCTCTTTGACTGGGTTCGCTGGTTCGTCGCCACATACCAGCTGACCACCTCCGTGGTGCCGGACTGCTGGTGGCGGCATTCGGAAGTGGTTGCCGAGCTCTACGCGCTGCAGCGGGCGGAGATGGCTTCTTTTACTTCCGACGACTCGGGCTTCGGTCCCTTGGCTTTCCACGAAAGGCTCCCACACGCCGTCGAGCGTCTCCGCACCCACACGAGAACCGCAGGGTGCGTGGGACTGCAGAGCCATAAGGAGCCGGTCATCAGAGTTGTGCCCGCTGATCTCGCTTTCGATGACTGGAAGTTGAGCGCCCATCAGTTTGGGGCCTGATCCGGTCATGGCGTCCTGGCCTGGGCCGGACATGGATAGGTGATCCCTTCTCAGGGCTGACTCAGAAGTACGAAGGATGGCTGCCGTGGCCGCTGCACCTGAATCGAACGCTCACCTGCCTAGCGGGACGGGCGACGTCGGCCTTCCGCCGGGCGTTCGAATGTCACCTGAAGAGCGCATCGCGAGTCTCACCGATGGGCTCCATACTGCCCTTGAGCAAGCTATCGAGTCGCCGGCTCGATGGCAGGTATTGCTCGACGCCTCAGCCACTTTGTGGCGTTATTCAGGGGGCAACGTCGCCCTGCTAATGGCGCAGATGGCGCAGCGTGGTACCGAGGAGCCTACGCTGGTGGCCGGCTACAAAGAGTGGGCGCGTCATGGCCGGACGGTGCTGCGTGGCGAGCATGCGCTCTGGGTGATTGCACCGCGGACCGCGTCCATGCAGGAGCTGAAAATGGCCGATGGTCAGCGGAAGCTGTTGCCCGTGGCCCAGGCAGTTCCGGTCGATGCGGTCAGCCTTGGCAAGAAGAACGTCGTCACCGGTTGGCGGGGTCAGGCCGTCTTTGACGTTACCCAAACGGAGGGTACGCCAATCCTGGTGCCGCGCGGGGGCGTTGAATCCGGCGAGAACCTGGATGACCTGTGGCGTTCCCTGTGTGATGTTGCGAAGGAACGCAGCTTCCGGGTGGAGGTCTCAGGTGTCCAGTACGGCTACACGAGTGGCTACACAGACTTCGATGCTCGTCGGATCCAAGTTGGCCTTTGGATGAGTAGCGAGGAGCGGGTGGCCGTCCTTGCCCACGAACTCGGTCACGTCTTGTTGCACGGTCCGGATGACAGTGTTGGTCGGCTCTATGGCAGCAGCGCGAATCACCGCGGTTTGGCTGAAGTGGAGGCCGAATCGGTTGCTTACACCGTCCTCAGGGCTCATGGCATTGATCGTGGGCCACAGTCGGCCACTTACTTGGCTGGGTGGGCTGACGCGGTCATCAGAACCGAGAAGGAACTGCAGGAGGGGCGCGCTCCGACGTCGCGCGTGGACATCGCCAAGTCCGTGCTGGGGCGGGTAACGGCGGCAACCAAAGGCATACTCGCTATTTCGGATCCTCCTGGGTTTGGTGGGAAGTTCGCTGCTGTCAGCGCTTCGCCTGCTGTCACGGCTTCCTCTACCTACGCTGGCGTGCCTGGCCCGGGCGCCTCGATGCCTGGGCCTGAGTTGGCAGGTCCCTGATCCGTTCAGATGTCCGATGGGAGAGGCCCGTTGGCGAAGAAAGGTAACCGACCATGAACACAAAAATTCCCATCACCATCGCGGGAAATCTTGTCGCGGACCCGGAGCTCACGATCGGGGAGTCCGGGACGCCGCACGCGAAGATTCGGGTCGCTGTGAACCAGCGCATCCAGAACCCTGACGGCACTTGGCGGGACGGCGAGCCGGTCTTCCACAACGTCTCGGCGTTTCGGATGCTGGCCGAGAACGCTGCGACCTCACTGAAGAAGGGTGATCCGGTGACCGTCTCGGGGGAACTGGAAATTCGGTCGTACGACAAGGACGGAGAACGCCGCGAAGCTCGGCGGATCATTGCTGACACCATTGGTCCTGACCTTCGGTTTGGGACTGCCACCTACCAGCGTTCGGCACGTGCCGTCACGGAACCAGAAACGACGGTGGAGGCGACCGGTCCGGAGGCGACGACCGCGACTGGCTGGCCCGTCTACAACGTGACGACGAAAAGCCCGGTGGTGTCGTCCCCTTTCGGCGGGGCGCGGACTGACATGTCGATCTGATCCGTTTCTACGACTCGCTGCCCACGTCGCATGTTGGTGACGTGGGCAGCTCTCCGGTTGGCGCCGAATCCGCGCATTCGAATATATGTTCTAATCTTGGTTTTATGAGACCGAAGCAAGACTCCATCGCTTTCGCGCGCATGATGGCTCAGATCGAGGCCGATAGCAATCACCCCAAGCCGGACGACGGCAAGATCATTGAGCTCGACCTTGGAAAGCAGCCCTTGGTTCGCGTGGGTGAGATCTATGGGCGCGCGATCAAGTACACGAGGTCCTTTGGCCTGGTGGAGTGGGTGGATGACCAACGGGCCTATCACGTGGAGTGGTTCCCTGCAGGGCAGATCAAGCGGGTGGACCGGGAAGCGTGGAGGGGACGACCACTCTGAAGCGCACTCTGACTTGGTGCTGGAATCAGCGGGCTCGCGCCTTTAGGGCCGGAGGGTGGCTGCTATCGATCAGAGTTGTGGCGCCCACGTGAGGACGTGGTTGGCGGCTACTGAGTAGGTTGTGGGCCAGGGGTTGCCGGGTCGGACCTGTTCAGGGTCCGGTCGGATTAGGAGTACTGAGCCGGGCCAGATGGGCTCTGGTAGCGCTTCGATCCATGCAGGCTGGATGTAGTCGAAGCGGTTCCAGCGGATGGTGATCCAGGCTCCCGTTGGCTGAGGGGAGTCGACGCTGAGTACGGTGATCTCAGTGGTGGTCTTAGCGCCGTGCTTCATAGCTTCCAAGCGCGCCCATTGTGCGCGGCTCGAAGTCTTCCACACGCGGTAGTCCCTGAGTCGCTCGTACCAGAAGTAGGACAGTAGGAGCCCTGTAGCCACGATTACTGCTAATGCCCAGCCAACGGCCGGAAAGGTATAGGTCATCGCCGCCAGCGTGACGGCAAGTGCCAGCGTCACCGCGCTTGTGACGATCAGAGCGGGTGTCGCAACTTTCGGTTTGAGGACTGGATTTACTTGCATCTATTGCTCCATGTTCAGTTTAAAGCTGCCAACCCGTGCTGGTAAGGCCCTGCTGGGTGGGCATTCCGCTGAAGGTCACGATGTCTGGCGGCTCCAGCGCCGATTGGGGCGCCGTGAACTATCCCTTGGAGATGTTCCCATTGCGATCGCTGTTCCCACTCCCAGTTGGCGGGAACTGCACCGAGAACGAGAGGGGAGTCGTGGATACCCCATCGGTCTCTGTAGACGGCAACTTCGCGAATCAAGGCTGCGTTCTCGAACCCATCTGAGAGTGGGTCGAGTTCATTGATAAGCGCTGTCTTCCATTCAGGTTCCTCAAGTAGTGCAGCCATGGCGACGTGGTCCGTGCGGTTCCCAATCCGCCGTCGTACTTGATCCAGAGTCTCTTTCAAGTCGTCGCGTTCGACGATGAGCCGTTCTGACAGGGGATCGATCGGTGTGTGGGGCATCGCGGAGCAGTAGCGGCGAAGACGTGAGTGGATCACTGCGGTGAGGTCGTCGGCCGTGGCGTCCGACTCAAGGGATTCAGAGAGTACGCGATGCGCCCCTGGCCGATTGGTGTTTGTCGCCTGGCGCCATGCAGCTACTGCTGCTCCCCACGCGGGGGAGGCTCTTGGTGAGTCAGCCAGGCCGGGCGAAAGGCGCTCGAGAGTACTTGCCAAATCTGCGCTCGCCGCAATCTGGGCAAGGTAGTCGTACTCGCGGTTGAGCTGTTCAAGGCTGTCCGCGCGGGAGCGTTCACGCTCGCGAACCTCGTGGGCTGTCCGCTCAGCGCCTTCCGCGGCCAGGACTTCGCCAAGGATCGCCCGCCAGTTGGATCGAGAGCTCGGGTCGAGGATTTCGTCTTCGTCGGGGTCGTTCTCACTGACATAGGCCGTATTGGAGTGTCGTCCGCGAGTCAGGCTGACGTACAGGAGTTCCCGGGTGAGTCGGCCAGGAGTGACTACGACGTGGGCGGAGTCCACCGTGATGCCCTGGGATCGGTGGGCGGTGGTGGCGTATCCGAGCTCAACGGATGACGCCAGATATGAAGCGCCGAGTTCGACCGTGGCACCGGTATCCGTCCGCTGAGCATGTAGCGATCGGTGACGTACGTTGACGCTCAGCACTCGAAGTAACGTTCCATTCCGAATGAACGCACCCTGATCGTCGACAAGGGAACGATCATTTCGACGCGCAATGACGATGTCGCCGCGACCCGCCCGGAGCCCATCCCTGAGCGCCAGTGTCTGTTCGGCATCGGCGACACCCAGGATCACCCTGTCAGCCTGGGCGCGTTCGTTCAGCATGTTCACTGTCTCGTTGTCGGGAGCAATCAGGACCGAAGCGTGCCCTGAAAGGACGTCGGCGTGCCACGCGGCATATGCGCGGTCCATCATGTCCAAGTACGCGCCGTGACTGATCCGCCCATGCCGCTCGTAGTCCGCGAGCACGGAGATGTCGCCCGCACGGAGACCCACAGAGGCCGACGCCTCCCATGCGTGCTGGAAACGCCAAATCGAACTCAAACTGGCAGCTTTGCCTTGCCGATCGAGCCAACCCAGCACTCCGCCGGCGTCGATGGAATCAAGCTGAGCCGGATCGCCAACCAATAGCACCTTCGCCTGAGCCTGGTTGGCTTGTGCCACGATGGCCGCGAGTTGTTGCGTGGAGACCATCGACGCCTCGTCGACCACCACAAGCTGATTCGCCCTGAAGGTCCATTGAGTCTGCTCCGCCGTCAACCGGGTGATCCGTTGTTCGAGCATTGACTTCGCATCCCTTGCCATAACGGTGGCGAGCCGTGACTCTGCATCAAAGAAGGCCGAACTCCTTTGCACTGCTCCGCTACCAGCAGACTCGTAAAGCCACTTGGAGACATTCTCAGCAACCATGGCCAACTCCGAGCCAAGAACCTCGGCGCTCGCAGCCGCCGGAGCCAATCCGACAACGGTCCCTGTACCGAACTGCAATTCCCAGGCGGCTTTGATTGCGCCGAGGGTAGTGGTTTTTCCCGTGCCGGCCGGGCCAACGATGGCGTCCAGCCGATGGGAGCTCAGCAGGATTTCGGCGGCAGCGGCCCTTTGGTCGTCGTGCAGCTCCGACGTGCCGTCCTTTCTGTACGAGGCAAGTGACGCCATGGCGTCATTCGCGCTTACTGCCAGTCCGCCGTCGTCGTTCCTTGCCGCAAGAATCTGGTCCTCGAAGGCGAGGGTCGCCTCATCCGTGTAGAGGCGCGACCCGTCAAAATCGAAGACGCTCCGGTTCGCGAAACGTAGATCGTCGGCAGCCTCGGCAGGGAGGCTGTAGCGGTATTCGTTGAGCGGGACCGATTGGAGCTCCGCTGCCGTGGCGACGGCGTCTATCATCGCGTTGCGGTCCTCCGGCGAGGCGCAGCGAATCTCGGCGCAAACGCGCTCGGCTTCCGCAATCAGGTTCCAGCGATTCCACGTGGACCGCTTAGCGGCGACGCGCTGCCTGGTGACATGCCCGACGGCGGCAATCCAGTCAGAGGCGAAGTCAGTTACGCGGAAGGGTCGGTTGTGCGATCGGTGGATTGTGGAGGAGACGACTTTCTCGGGATCGAAGCCCTTGCCTTTTGCGCGATCCCGCCAGCTGCTAGACAGCTCGCGAAGAGGAGAGGGGGCGGCTTCTTTCGGTGTTCTTGTGGAGAGGGTTGCTTGTTGCCGCAACTTGACGGTCGTTGTGGCCGACGGGCGGGTGCCGTGTTCAGCGATCCATTCCTTGATCAGCCGGTCGGTCTCGACATCGATGAGTCTTGAGCGGTTGGAGAATTCGCGGATGAGCGCCTCGTCGATTCCGGTCAGTTGTTGGCCTGGGTTGTGGGTGTTTAGGGCAGGAGCGCGGACGTCTGTATCGGTTCCGAGGTTTTGTCTTAGGCTGTCGAAGAGCAAGCCGTTGTAGTGCTCGCTGGCGGCGACGACCGCCTTGTAGAGGCTTCGCGAGTCGAGTGTGGTCCACGCGTTGTCCGTGATGCGTTGGACGCGGTTGGCGAGCACTACGTGAGTGTGGAGTTGCGGGTCGCCGGCTCGCGATTCCCAATGGTCGAAGGCCGCTGCCACGACTCCGCGTGTTCCGAGGTGGGCGATGCCGTTTCGTCCGGCGCGTGTGTTGATGACGAGGTCTTCAAGCCAACGGATCGTTGCTTCGACTGCCTCGTGGTGGGTTTGGAGGATCTGTTCCTGTAATTGGCGCGGGCTGAGGGCCCAGAGTGCCGAGACGGACTTGGGGACGCTGAAGGTAAGGTCGAAGCCGGCGACGGCGTGATTGGTGGTTCGGCCGCGATTCTTTCGGGTGATGGTGCCTTCGCCGTAACCGCGGCCGAGGGGTGCTGCTGTATCGGGGTGCTGGGAGCCTTGGAAGATCGACCTCGCGTCGGCTTCCGTGACTGACTGTCCGGATGTTCGGTTGATGCCGTCGAGTCCGCGACCGGTCCAGCGACCCTGCGGTGTGCCAGTGGCCATGTAGTAGCTGATCGTATCCACGGGAGTGGGGCGGGCATCGTCGAGCATTGTCGACTGGAAGAGGTACTTCAGCCCGGACTTCACGGAGAGTCGGGCGATGGACATGGTCATGCACCAAGCGCCCCGCTTCTGTTCTTGCTTTGCAGCCAGCCTCGACGGCGGAGGATCCCGACGGTGGCTGGGTCGAGGGCGACTCCCTTCACTTTTGACACATGGACCAGGGCTGCGGCGACGTGTGCGAGATCCTGGACGTTTGTGCGCTGGGCGCGTTTCAGTCGGAGGACCTCGTTGTGGAGGAGGCCGTTTCTTGTGTCGAGTTCGTCGTAGATGGCGTGGAGGCGTTCGAGCTCAGAGGACTGGGATCGTAGTTCGGTGGTGAGACGGTCGATGTGGTCTTGGCAGGCGTTCCTGCTCGTGCTCCCGGATGCTGCCGCATTCTTCTTGTTCACGACCGTTCATGGTGAAGTCATCGACCGCGTGCATGACGATTGGCCTCAAATTCGGAGCACCGGGCCTTGGATGTCAGAGGTGTGAGAAGGGAGCGGAGGTGCGGTCGGCAGGGGACACTGTCATTTGCCGTTCAGGGCATTTACCTGGTGGCGACGCAGCCGCCTGTCTGTTGGAAACGTAGCCAATGGGCGGCGGACCAAGGAACTGCTAACAGGTGCGTTCCATTTTCGACGGAGCCGTTGCTCCTACGGAACGGAACCAGCGTTCTAGGCTGAATGCGGGGAAGCATGCCAGCCTGAAAGTCCAGGCACCATCTCAGCGCGGAACGGGTGGGGTATAGGCCATGATGTTCTCGTCGTACAAAGTGAGTGACCACGATGCCACGTACGGGTTGGTGGCGATCTCTTGCTCTATGAACTTGTCCAGATCCTGACGCTCAGGGCAGACCTGTACGAGGAGGAGATCGTAGGGGCCCGCGACTTCGACAACGAACCGCGTCGTAGGGTCGGAAACTGCACGCTTAATAAGGCTCTCGGTAGGGCCTGACATTCGGATAGCAATTTCGCCGTGACCGGTGATTCCGAGGCGGTATGGGTCCGGCAATGCCCGAACGCGAAGAGCTCCATCTTCGACTAACTTGACGTAGCGCTGCCTTGTCGCTGCGGTTGAGAGGCCGGTGTGCTCCGCAAGTTCGGTAAAGGACATCCTGCCATCGCGAGCGAGTTCTCTGAGTATGGTCAGATCGATGTCTTCCAGAAGGCGGGGATTCGGGTGTCGGACCCAGTTGTCGTCTGAATCATTGCCTTCTGGGGTGCCCCAGTACCTAGGCCGCAGTGAATGTATTTCCAAGCCGAGCCCGACTTCAACGCTTTCGACATGGGGAAGGGTCCACAGATCATTTCGGACTCGAAGGAGATCTTCGTGATCTGGGTAGGTGGCGTGGGCGCAAATCACGGGCCCTTTTGTACCGGTGCCGCGCTGGAGGGCAGCGAAGTCAACGCCGTCAACGCCTTTGATAGCAGCAACTGCGTCGGAGGTCGCTCCCACGTCCATGCCAATCCTGACGAAGGCATTGACCGGCCGCCCGACAAAGGCCGGCTCTATTTGCGCAGCCACGACGACTGAGCCAGATTCAAGGAGTTTGTTCAGGCGGTACCGGGCCGCGGTCTCCGAGAGGCCGATCTCCTCAGCCAGCTTCCGGACGGGAACCCGGCCCGATCGCTGAAGGATCTCCATGATCTGTTGATCCTTGGGATGGAACTTGACGACGTTCACCAGCGCCCCTTCGTCGGCTGAATCGACCGCCCTCGATGGGCTTCCTCATTATATCTATATCGAAAAATAGCGGTTTCGAATGCAACCATAGCAAAAAATGCAGAAATGCACTACATTTCAGTGACTGGTGTCGACTTTCTTGAAGGAAACCATGAAGGACATAATGACCGCTCCCTATGCCGACCTCGATGATCGAAGGTTTGTCGAAGATCCAGTAGGGTATCTGAGGGAACTGGCAGGGCTCTCTCCTATCGTGCTGACCGCCCGAGGAAACTGGGTGGTGGACGGGTCCTTCGTAGACAAACTCGCAGGTGATAGTCGACTTGTCGACATCCACGGCGGAGTCTTGGCTATGCTGCTCAACCAGCACGACTTGCAGCAGGAGGCGCTGAGTGTAGTCTCTGCGGTCTACCTCTCAAATAGCGGGGTGACAGCATTGCGTGGGCATATCAGGGAGATCGTCACGGATCTGTTGGATCAGTGCCCGTCTGATCGACCGGTGCAGTTCTACGATGACGTTTGTAGCCACGTCCCGCCCAGGCTGTTCTGCCGAATGGTAGGTGTTTCGGAGAAAAGCGGCCCGTCGGTTATTCGGGCAGCCTCAGCTCTTCAAACTGTCCTTTCAAGAGACCCGGCACCCGACGATGTCTTCGAGGCAGCATACGGGGACCTCTACGCATTTGTTGAGGAGCTTGTTGCCGAGAAGCGGTTGAATATCGGGTCGGATCTGATTTCCCAGTTGCTGCGTGCTGAGAGGGCTGGGCGCATGACCGAGCAGCAGGTCCATGACATGGTCGTCATGCTTCTGGAAGCCAGCACGGACAACACCTCCCACCAGATGGCGATGGCCGTAGCCGAGATCCTCGAACACCGTGACCAG